>JAZQAP010000136.1:0-3879 GCA_045545275.1 Thermoguttaceae bacterium
AATTCGCGCGAATTGTCGTCCGAATTCGCTTCCAACCCGCGATAACTCGACGCGAACCAGGCGGAAGTCGGCGCGCCGAGAGCCGCCGCCGGGCCGAGCGCGCTTCGCCCGTAACAACCGCCGTATCCCGCGCAACCGGCGTAACCGGCGTAACCGGCGTCGACGCCGTAATTCTCGTATTCGCCGTATCCGACGTAACCGGCTTGCTCGACCGCTTGACCGCGCGTCCAATATTGTTCGGACGCCGCCGCGGCGCTCGCTCCGTTCCGGCGCCCGGCCAAGTCGATTTGCTCGAACGGTCGGCGCCAAGGGGAGTTCGCCGCCATCGCCAAGGAGTTCGCGCGAACGTCGCCGGCCAATTCGGTCAAACCTTCGGACGCTTCGGCGCCGGTTTCGACGTTGTTCAACGCGTCGAGCGTCGAACGGAGCGCCTTCGAAACGTTCTCGTCGTCGGTTCGAATCGCCTCGATCGTTCCGGAAACGGCGCTTTGGTTGCCGGTTTGCGCGTATTTCGACGTGTCGCCGTTGATTTTTAACTCGAGATTCAGTTTTCGTCCGTCTTCGGAAGCGGCGGCGTCCAACGTGTAAAACGCCGTTTCGCGCGTCGAACTCTTGAAAACGTTCGCGTCGCCGTTCGTTTCGATCGCGACGCCGGAGTAAACGCCGTCCTTCAACGCCGAAACGTTCGACGCGGCGATAACGCTCCCCGCTTCCAACTCGGCGACGCCGGAACCGCTCAAAATCGCCTTCCCAACGCCTTCGCCGTCGGCGTCGAACTCGACGCTAAGAACGCCCCCTTTGCCGATTTTCAGCGAGCCGTTTTCGGCCAAAACGAGATCGTCGGCGAGCCCGAGTTCGAGCGTCGCGCCGTCTTTGAACGTCATCAAGCTCGTTCGAACGTTCTTCCCGCCGGAGTAAGACGCGGCGGCGCCGGTAAAAGTAATGTCGTCGGAAGAAAGCGCGTAAGCGGCGTCCCCGGAGCGTTGCGTATTGTTGACGACCGCCGTATTGGCGAACGTCAGCTTGAAATTTTCCTCTTGAACGAGGAGACCTTGCCCTTGGAGCTTGACCGTTCCGCCGTTAAAACTCGCGTCGTTATCCCAAATTTGCAGTTGCGCGAACTCGTCGCTCTTTTGGTCGGCTTTCCCGACGTTGTAAACGGTCGCGCTCGAAAACGCTTTCAAGCCGCCCGCGCCGGTTTTCGACCCGAGTTTCGCCAACCCGCGTTCGAGGTTGAATTCCTTAACGGTAATCGCCGCGGAATCGCCCGTTTCGAGCGCGGCGACTTTCCCATTTTGCGCGTCGGCGTCGATATTCAGCGTCGAAACTCGCGCCGTCGAAACGCCGAGCGCCCGCGCTTTCCCGCCGGAAAGGGTCAATTTGTTGACGTCGATCGCCGCTTTCGTCTTTTCATCTTTCGCGACGCCGTTCGTGAACGTTTGATTTTCGTCGAGCGTCCAAGAGTCGATCCAAGCGCCCTTCTTCGACTCGGCTTTGTTGACCAGTTCGAACGACTTCGCCGACTCGTCGAACGCGACGTCGAGTTCGCCGGTCAAAATCAGCGCGCCGGAGTTTTCCAATTTGACGGCGCCTTCTTTGGCGTCGGTCGCGACCAAGACGTCCAAATCTTTCGCGTAAAGACCGCCGGTCGCGGAAATCGTCGAGTCGCCGCGCCAACGAATCCCGGTCGAAACGACGTCTTTCGAACCTTCTTTCGCCGCGATCAGCGTTCCGTTCAGCGTCATTTTGCCGTCGAGCCAAACGTCGTACTTCCCGTTTTTCTCGACGACGGCGCCGGTCGCGTCCATTTTTTTGGTCAAACCGGTAATTTGCGCATAAGCGTATTGGTCGAGCGTCAGCGTTCCGCCGCTCCGCGTTCCTTTGGAATCGACGCTGGCGAACGCTTTCAAACCGCCGAGAAAAACGTTCGAATTTCCGTAAATCGAGTTGATAATATTGCCGCCGATCTTCAGCGTCGCGCCGTCTTTTTCGCTCCCGACGGTCGCCAAGCCGCCGATTTTAACCGAACTCGTCGCCGCGAACGTCGCGTCGCAGAGGCTCGACCATTCGGCCGCTTCAAGAGCGCCGTTGATCGTCAACGCGCCGTCCGTTCCGGTTCCGCCGTTCATTTCGATTTTACCGGTCGCGGTCAGTTTCGCGGCTTTATCGTCGGAGTAAACGCCGAAATACGCCGCGTTATCGTCGCCGCTTTCGTTAAAGATCGAGACGAGCCCGGCGTTCGAGAACGCGCCGTCGCCGTCGACGACGTTTCCGGTCGTCTTCTTGCTTTTCGAACCGACCGTCAGCGTTCCGAGTTTCCCGACGACGACGCCGCGCGTTTCGTCTTTCGTCGACGTTCCGACGTTGAAAAGCTGCGACCCGGCTTCCAAAACGACCGAACCCGTCCCTTTTTCGCCGCCGATTTCGAGCAAGCCGCCCGCGCCGACCGCCAAGTTCGCGCCGGTTGCGACCGTTAACGTCGACCCGGTTTTCGCGTCCGTCGGCCCGACAACCGTCAAAATCCCTTTTTCCGACGCCGCCGACATATCCCCGACGACGATCGAGCCTTTGTCGCCGAGCGTCAAATCGACCGCGCCGACGACCGCGTCCGCCTTGTTCGACGTTTCGTCCAAGACGCCGACGACGCCTTGCGCGCCCCCCTTAATCGAAATTTTTTCCGACGTCGAAACGCTCGCGCCGCCGTTCGCGCCGGTCAAACCGGTCGCGCCTTCGCCGGAAAGAGTCGCCCCGTTCGTCGCGTCGACGTTAACGTTCGACGGCGCGCTCGATTCCGTTTCGTCGGCGCGAAGTTGGGCGATTTGCGAAATATATCCGGTCGTCCCGGGAAGAAGAACCGCGCTCGAAACAAGCGTTCCGAAAAGAAGGCGGTTCAAAAGTCGGCGGCGTTGGGCGTTTGCGTTTTTCATTGTTCGTTCCTTTTGCGCCCGACTCGACAAGCGGCGCGTCGCGTTTGGCTCAAATTTCCGACAAAATCGTTAAAATCGGCGTTTTTTTCGAGAAGTTTCGACAAGCGAAGGAGGCGTTTCGGTCGCGTCGCCGCCCTTCTATCGTTATTATCGTCGCGACCGTTAAAGTTTCTGAGAAAATTTTAGAAAATTTTTCAGATTTGCTCAAGTTTAATTTCCAAAAAACCGCAAGCCCCTTTTTTACCGTCAAAATAAAGAGAATACGGCGACTTTACCGCGTTTTTTTCGATTATTTTTCGAATAAAAGAAACAAAAAACTTTTACACTAAACGGCGACAAAAACCGCCAAACGCAACAAAAAAGCGAACGCGCTCCCAAAAACGCGTTCGCTCTCGTTAAATTTCAACGGTCGCGACGATTATTCCGCCGCCGCGTCTCCGTTTTCGTCCGTTTCGCCGCTCGTTTCCTCCGCCGACGCTTCGCTCTTAATCTCCGGGAAGAGTTCGTCGATAAACGTTTCGCCGTCGACCGCGTCGATCCAGTCGCGCCAAGGCGAGAAGAGCGGCGCCCGCAGCGTCGTTTTCTCCTTCGTCGTCGGGTCGACGAACGTTATTTCCCGAGCGTGCAACGCGATCGCCCGTTCCCGTTCGTCCTCGAACTGTTCGCCGAACGCGACCGTCGAGCCGTACAACGCGTCGCCGAGAAGCGGAAAACCTCGCGACGCGCACTCGAGCCGGATCTGTTGCGTTCGCCCGGTTTCGAGCCGAATTTCAAGCCAAGTCGCCCCTTCGAGCCGCTTCAAAACGCGAAAATGCAAGACCGCCTCCCGAGCGTCCGGCTTGATCGGCGAAACCATCTCCGCTTCGGCGCGCCCCGGGATTTTGCGCATATAGTCGACCCAAGTCCCCGAATCTTCCGGAACTTCCCCGCCGGCCAACGCCCAATAAATCTT
>JAZQAP010000137.1:0-1666 GCA_045545275.1 Thermoguttaceae bacterium
GTCGCCGTTGTCGGTAACGAAGCAGCTGGTCGCGCCGAGGTGAATGATGCCGTTGGCGTTCGGGCAGAGGTCGCCGTAGGTATGGACGTGCGCCATCACGTCGTGGCGGAGTTTTTTCTCGTAAGCGGCGGCGACGTCGAAGTCGATATCGTCGACGTGTTCTTTCAGCTCGTCGATTTGCGCTTGCGTAACCGGGAGCCCGAGTTCGAGTTCCGCTTCGGCCAGCGCGATCCAAAGTTTGCGCCACGTCGAAAATTTCTTTTGCGGGCCGAAGTGTTCGCTCATTTTTTTGGAGGCGTAACGAGCGATCAACGGGTTGTCGTAATTCAAATAATCTTTCATGGCGAGCCTTTCCGACGGCGGTTTTCCGGGCGTTCGAGGTGGTGCGTTGTTTTTTGAGTCGAGCGTTCGGCGGAGCGGCGTTTGACGACGGCTCGGAACGCGACTTATTTTCATTATCCGCAAACGTCGCGGAAGGTCAAGGGGTTCGAGCGCTTCGGCGGCGTTTCGGAACGTCGACGGGGAACGGTCGCGACGGTTGGTGAAAACAAAGGATTTGCGCGCTTAGGGTGGAATAGCGAAAATAAAACGACGGGCGGCGTCCGCGACGGTTGGACTAAAAAAAGGAAGGACGGGAAAAATAACGGTTGGGAAAGGCGCGATAAACGAAAGGTTGGGGGAAATAGGGGGATTGGGGGCGAGGGGCGAGGCGGCAAAATTAGCCGATTGGGAGAAAACGGGCAAGAACGGAAAAGACGACGATTGGCGAAGACGCGGCAAACGAGCGGTTAGAATAAAATAGCGAAAACAAAGCGACGAGCGTCGCGAAAAACGCCGTCGGAAAAGCGGCAAGAAATAAAAAAACCGCGAAGCGGAAACTTCGCGGTTAATCGGGGCGACACGATTCGAACGTGCGACCTCTACGTCCCGAACGTAGCGCTCTAGCCAGGCTGAGCTACGCCCCGTTTTAGGTTCGACGCTTAAAACGCCGTCAAAAGCGCTTCGCGTCCTCGGGAAAACGCCGCGTTCGACGAACGAACTTCGACGTTGGTTTCGTTTTCGCTCAAAAAGAGAAAAAACGAAAATCGGGGCGACACGATTCGAACGTGCGACCTCTACGTCCCGAACGTAGCGCTCTAGCCAGGCTGAGCTACGCCCCGACGGCTTCGATTGCGACCTTTTAAAGAACAAACTCGGGAATTTTGTTCGACCGGAACCGATTTGTCTTAACAATCAAGTAAGAGTCGTTGGCGACTCGTTTCCTTGCTCGTTACAGGCATCATTTTAACCGAACTTTCGAATCCGTCAACGGCCTTTTTTTAATTTTTTCCAAATTTTCTTTCGATAGCTTTTCGCAATCGAGCCGGGGCCGGATTTTAAGGGGGAAAGCGCGCTCTTTTTTGTAAATATTGGGCGGAAAAGGCTAAAACGTCCTTGACTTATTTTGCGGCGTCGCGTATTATTAAAACGATTTCATCATTCACTCTAACGCGGCGTCGCGGTTTTTTCGCGTCGACTTGGCGTTCTTTGCGTCGAACGTTCGGCGTTCGCGCGGAGCGCGTCGGTTTTTTTATTTCCGCGCCCTATAGTAATACGAGGGAAAGCGGCGCGCCGCCCCTTTTGAAAGGAACTTTTGAAAATGGCTCGCAATGTTAAACTGGGGGGG
>JAZQAP010000138.1:0-3741 GCA_045545275.1 Thermoguttaceae bacterium
CAAGTCGACGATTTTATTCGCCCAACGCGCCGCGTCTTCCGGGCGATTTCGCTCGAGCGCCTTTTCGCCGAGCGACCGATAAAGCGACTCCTCGACGTCGATCGTCGCCCGCTTTTCCGCCGCCGCCTCCAAAACCGCGACCGCCTCGTCCCGCTTGCCGAGTCGCCAAAGCGTTTCCGCGTAATAACGGCAAGTCTCGACGTCGGAGTCGTTTAGCTCGACCGCTTTGCGCAAATTTTCCTCGGCGAGCGCCAAATCGCCCCGTTCGAACGCGACGATTCCCTCGCGGCTGAGCGGCAAACTTTTCGACGCTTTGCTCGTCATCCGATAAAACGGGACGTTGCGGCACCCGGCGCCGCCCCCGACGCAAACGACCGCCCCTAAAGCGATCGCCAACGCCGACGCCGTCGCGCCGCTCCGCCAGTTTTTTCCACAACGCGCTTTCAACAACCGCTACAACCGTCTTATTTAATACGCCCCTACTCCTGTTTTCTCGACGCTTTCGCGTCGCCGCCGCGCAACGCGGGCATTCTCGAACATCGTATCAAATTTTACGCCCCGACGCTAGGGCAAAACCGCGTTTTGCAGCCGGCGCGTTCGATTTTTTCCTCATTTTTTACCCGATCGCTCTTTTCCCATTTTCTCGCGTCGCGCTTGTGTTTTACCGCTCTTGCGCCATTAATGTTAACACGCGACTTACGCCGCTCGAAGTCCCGTCTCCTTCCCATTCCTCTTGTTTCTCCTATTTTATCGTCCGACGTTACCCGTCTAATCCTCGTTTTCCCTTTTTTCGATTCTTTTTTCCGTTAAAGATATCGCGTCGCGGTTGAAAATTCAAACGCCGAACAAAAAAAGCGTTTTTCCTTTCCTCGCCGTCGACTATCGATAAAAGCCGCCTTCATTTTCGCCGCGCGAAAAGTTAATTTCACCGCCGCCAATTAGCAAGAACGAAATTCGAACAATGAAAACGCGTCTCCTTTTTGCGTTAAAATACTTTTTTTTCGCCTTCGCCGCTTTTACCGTTCCTAAAATGATCGTCGACTCCGGTCGTCTCGTCGCGCCGTTGGAACCGTCCGACGCGCCGTCGAACGCCCCTTCGCCGACGTCGCGCTCGTTTTGGCCGTTTCGCTTTCTTCCCTCGTCCGGCGCCGTCCCCGCGACCTCCGCGACGCCGACCCCTTCGGTGTTTCCCCCGACTAAGACCGACGCCGAACGCGCGTTTTACGCCGATTTTAACGCCTCCGCCCCGTCAAACTTTAACGGTCGCGCCGACATTAACGCATTCCCGTCCGCGACAAACGCCGACGCGAGCGCGCCCGAGGTCGGCGCCGCGTTCGGTTTTTCCGGCGAGCCTTCGAACCTTTCCTCCGCCTCTTCGCCGTCCCGCTTCGCCCGCCCCCATTCCGCCGCCCCGTCGGACGACCGCGCGTCGTTCGCTCGCTTCGCCGAGTCGCGACTGGCGCCCTCCGCCGCGTCGACCTCGTTCGCCGACGACGCCGCGACGTCGATTTTCGCCGGGTCGCGTTCCGCGGTCGCCTCTCCGCAAACGTTCGAAGAGCTGTTCCGCTTCGGGCACTCCCCCGCTTGGCTCGTCGAAAATTGGCCGCGAGTCGACGCGGTCGCGACGGAAGACGGGCTCGTCGGTTACCGCGTCGCGATTTCGACCGGCGACGGCGACGCCGATCTCGTCGGCGTTTTCACCTGCTATTTCGACGCGACTTCCGAGCGCCGCGTCGAATTCTCGGGTCAAACCGGAGATTATCGTCAAATACTCGACTTTCTGCGACGAGAATACGGCGTCGCCCTTTCGCCGCGCTCGACCGCCGACCGTTTCATTTACGAATCGACGCTTTCCAACGGTCGCGGCGGCTCCGTTCCCGGGCGTTTGCTTATTCGCCCGAATCGCGTTTTTCTTCGCGGCTCCGAAAAATCGTTTTTTGAGGTTGACGTCGTTCTCGAACAACCCTACAATCGTTATAATTAACTTTTTCACCGTTTTCTTTCCGTTTTTTCACCTTGATTGCCGTCGCGTTCCCAACGCCGTTTTTTCGCCCGCGACGCCGAACGTCGAGTCTAAGGAGTCGCCGATGCGTTTGCCGATTTTAACGTCTTTACGAGACGCCGTTTTGCAAAATTTTCCGCCGTCGCGCCGACGCGCCGCTCGCGCCGAACGTCCGCGTTCGATCGGCGTCGTCGTCTCGACGTACAACAATCCCGTTTGGCTTGAAAAAACGCTTTGGGGCTACCTTAATCAACGGTTCGACCGTTTTCCGCTCGAAATTTTAATCGCCGACGACGGTTCCGGCGACGAAACCGGCGCGTTAATCGACCGCGTTCGCGCCGAGTCGGGCGCTAATATCAAACGCGTTTGGATTCCCGACGACGGTTTTCAAAAATGTCGCGTTTTAAATCTCGCCGTCGAAGCCGCGGAATCGGAATATTTGATTTTTACCGACCAAGATTGCGTCGCTCGCCCCGATCTCGTCGAAACGCACTACCGCGCCGCGCGACGCGGTTGGTTCGTTTCGGGCGGATACGTCAAGTTGCCGCTCGACTTAAGCCGCGCCCTAACCCGCGACGACGTCGAGTCGGGACGCTGCTTTTCGCTCCGTTGGCTTCGCGAACGCGGCCTGAAAACGCGACTGTTTTCCGCGCCGAAAATCGTCGATTCCCCGTTTCTCGCCGCCGTTTTGAATTGGTCGACGCCGACGCTCGCCAGCTGGAACGGTTGCTGCAGCTCCTGCTGGAAAGACGACGTTTACAAAATTAACGGTTTTAACGAAGAAATGCGATACGGCGGACTCGACCGAGAGTTCGGCGAACGGCTCGCCAACCTCGGCGTTCGCGGGAAGCAGCTCCGTTACTCGCTCGTCAACCTTCACCTCGACCACAAACGGCCCTACGCGACGCGGGAATCGATCGAGAAAAACCGCAAAATTCGCGCCGAAATCAGAAAAACGAAACAAATTTGGACCCCAAACGGAATCGTTAAAGAAACGCCGCCCGACGACGCGGCGAACTCGAAACGACGATCGCCGCGTCCCCCTTTCTCTTCTCGGAACGTTCGATGAAACTTCTTCTTTTGTTCAACAACGGTCGTTTAACGCAAACCGTCGGAGGCGGAGAAAAAGTCTTTTGCGAATTCGCCAACGAGTTCGTTCGACGCGGTTGGGAAGTCGGCGCGACGTTCGGCGATTTCGGCGACGCGACGCCGTTTTTCCCGCTCGATCCCCGCGTCCGTTTATTCCGATTAAACCGTTCGAAACGTCCGCCGCTCTCCCTTTTAATCGCCAAGGTTTTACGGGAAGCGACGCGACCGCTCCGCCGCACGCCGTTGGCGCCGCTTTTTCCGAACGTTTACGCAATCGCTCGCAAGCGGTTGGCTCGTCCGAAAATCGACGCGGTTTTAAGCGAATTTCGCCCCGACGTCGTCGTTTTATTTTCGGTCGAGGACGCGGAAACGCTCTTTTATCGTCGTCCGAAAAACGATTTCGCGACGATTTTAACGACGCATAATCCGCCCGACGTCGTTCTTCGACGCGCTTCTTCCGCAAAGACGCTGAAAGCGACGCTCGACCGTTGCGACGTCGTTCAAGCGCTCCTGTCGAGTTTCGTTCCGGCGATTCGCGCCCATACCTCGACCGAGATCGTCGTCGTTCCGAACGTCGTTCCGCAATTTCCGGAGCGCGTCGACGTCGAACGGCGCGAACGCGAAGGATCGCCCCGAATCGTTTGCGTCGG
>JAZQAP010000139.1:0-2702 GCA_045545275.1 Thermoguttaceae bacterium
CAGCCTGACGCCGTTCGTCGACGTCGCGAACGAGCGCGACGGCGGCATTTTCGTTTTGGTGAAGACGTCGAATCCGGGCGGCGCGCAGTTCCAAGACTTAGCGTTCGAGGGCAAGACGCTTTACCGTCGAGTCGGCGAATACGTCCAAACGCTCGCGGCGGAAAGTATCGAAAAGACCGGTTGTTCCTGCGGATACGGGAACGTCGGCGGCGTCGTCGGCGCGACCTGGCCGGCGCAACTGACGGAGCTTCGCGCGGCGCTTCCGAACGTTTGGTTCTTGGTTCCGGGTTACGGGAGCCAAGGCGGCGGCGCGAAAGACGTCGCGGGCGCTTTCGACGCCAACGGACTCGGCGCGATCGTCAACAACTCGCGCGGCATTATTTTCGCCTACCGTTCGGACGCGTACAAAGACCGCTTCGGCGAAGCGCGTTGGGAAGAAGCGGTCGAAGCGTCGACCCGCGACATGATCGCCGCCTTAGCCGCCGAAACGACGGTCGGTCGCCTCTAATCCGCCGTTACGCCGACGTTGCCGGTAAAATCGTCAAAAAACGCAAGCTCAGTCAACGCGTCGTCGACTCGTCCCGACAAAATTCGGTCAACGGTAGCGGCGCTACCGTTTTCCCCCGCCCATGGTACGCCAAGAAAGTCGGCGACGCTGGAGACGCTCGCGCGTACTTGCTCGCTCGTAAACGCTAACCTTGGAGGACGCGGAGCGTCCCTACCGACTAGAACTCGCGCCTCAAAGCGAGCCGAAAGCCGACGCAGTTGCGCCGAGACGTCGGGCCGCCGTTCCGATTGGCCGACCGGCAAAACTCGGCGTTACAGTCCCAGCTACCGCCGCGCAACACCCGAAGGTAGCCCTCTGGCGCTATGTAAACAGGATTTTGAACGCCATTCAAACCGCCATAACCGTAGTAGACGTACTTATCTTCGCACCACTCCCAAACATTCCCGTGCATATCGTACAAACCCCAAGGGTTCGCCTTGTAACTACCGACCTCCGTCGTATGTTCTAAATTTTTCCCCTTCCAAAAGCGCCGTAAGGATAATTGCCGTTGCAGTTCGCTTTGTTTCCGTTCAACGAAGCCCCCCAGAAATACGTCGTCGTCCCCGCCCGACAGGCGTATTCCCATTCCGCTTCGGTGGGAAGCCGGAACTTAAAATCCGCAGGCGCAACGCCGAGAGAATTCAACTTCTTAATAAATTCTTGGCAATCTTCCCAGCTTACCATCTCCACCGGGTTACGCTCGCTCGAATCAAAATAACTCGGATTCGACCCCATCGCCGACCTCCACATCGCTTGCGTTACCTCCGTTTCGAGCATCCAGAAACCGTTCGTTAACTCCACGCGGCGTTGCCATTCGTCGCTACCGCGATCTTCCTCGTTCGTCGGGCTCCCCATCATAAACGCCCCCGCCGGGCAATAATGGAAGCGGTATTCGATCCCATTAATTTTAAGCGTTTTCGCCGTCCGCTTCGTGTTCCGCGTCCCAATCGCCCGTCGCGCTCGACGTTGGCCCGCTCGACGAGCCCACGCCGAAAAGCGCAAAATTCCCGAACGCGCCGACGACGCCCGCCGTCGCCATAACCCCGACCGCCGCCAAGATTCGATTTCGTTTATATATTTTGCCCATTTCACCAACCAACCTGTTTGTTTGCTTACGTTAGATTACCCGTTCCCGCGTCGAACCGAAAAGCGAACGCGAAACGATTTTCCAGCGTTATTTTCGCATAATCGACGCTTTTGTCTAGTTACAAGAGCGACGTTTCCTAAAAATTTACGTCGCCTTTTTCAAAAAACGCAAACTTACGTTCGCGGCGCGTCGACGCGAAAGTTTACCGACTTTAACGGCGACATAAACTCCGTCGCAACGTTCGCTAAGGAACGCCGAGCTTGCACTCTTCGGGAATAAGTAAGATTTAACGGCGACTTAAACGGGTTCGACTGGATAAAACGACGTCCAAGCTCTTGCGATCCGTTTGCGTCCAAGAAAAATTTTTCGGAAATTTTTGTCCTTCGTCGCTCCGCCTCCGTTCCCCCTTCGTTCGGCGACGCGGCATGTCGCCGAGCTCGACGGAACGCTCCGGGGCCGACGTCGAATCGGACGCCAAAAGAACGGGAATTTTTTGAAATTTTCAACGCTCCGGCGCGCTTAAAGTCGACGAACATTTTCGAAGAGCAAGTTTTTTTCGACGAAACGCTTCGAACGCAGCGGCGCGAATCGCTCCAAGACGGCGGGCAACTTGGCTAACCGGCGGCGACAAGAATGACGTGGGCGGCTAGCGCGGCGGCGAATTTGGGTTCGCGGTTGTTTCGGCGACTTCGACAAGCTCGGCGTTTTTGGCCGTCGTTTGTTTTGGCGACTTCGGCGTTTTTTCGGCGGCGGCGCGCAAGGTCGGGAACGCGGCGGCGACGTTCTAGGCGATCGCTTTCCGGCGAGGGGGCGATTCGCGGCGACGTTCTAGGGGCTCGCCTCCCCGTCGAACGGTTGATTGCGATCGCCTTTCGTTGAACGGTTGATTCGCGGCGAGTTCCGGGGAACTGCGCGGCACGCAAGAAGAAAAAAAAGCCGGTCAAGTTTCCTCGACCGGCTTCGTATATCATAGTAAAGATTTCATACAGTATGCCAATCTTGCGATCCCTCGTAAAACAACCAGTTTCCCGGCTGAGTTTCTAATATCCTTAGAAAGGAGGTGATCCA
>JAZQAP010000140.1:0-9222 GCA_045545275.1 Thermoguttaceae bacterium
GCTTGAATCCGGCGCTCGTCGAATACTGCGTCGGCAAAAACGTCGCGATCGTTCCGGGCGCGACGACGGCGAGCGAAATCGAACTCGGCGTGTCGCTCGGCTTGGCCGTTTTCAACTTCTTCCCGGCGCCGGTCGCGGGCGGTTTGGCGGCGATCAAAGCGTTGGCCGAAGCGTTCCCGACCGTTCGTTTTGTCCCGACCGGCGCGGTCGACTGGGCCGAAATCGACGCTTACTCCCGTTGCGGCGCGATTCTTGCGATCGGCGGTCGCTTCGTCGCGCCTTGCTCGGCGGTCGCCGCGGGCGATTGGGCCGGGATTGCCGCGAACGCCAAGCGCGCCGTCGAACTCCTGCTCGGGCTCGAAATGGGACACGTCGGGATCAACTGCCAATCGTCCGAAGAAGCCGGTTCGACCGCCGATTGGTTCTTCAAGACGTTCGGTTTGGCGACGCGCGAAACGCCGATTTCGTTCTTCGCCGGCGCCGCGGTCGAAACGATGAAGTCGCCGAGTTTCGGGGCCAACGGGCATATCGGGATCGCCGCCAACTCCGCCGCTCGCGCCGCGTATCACCTGCAACGTCAAGGCGTCGAGTTCCGCGCCTTCAAATGCGCGCCGGACGGAACGCTGATCGCCGCCTATTTGACGGAAGAAATCGGCGGTTTCGCGGTTCACCTCTGCCCGAAATACTAATCGACGGCGAATTCAAGCGAGCGAACCGCCGGTTCCTTAGCGGAGATCGGCGGTTTCGGGGCTCGCCTCCGCCCGAAATACTAATCGACGGCGAATTTTGGCGAGCGCGACCGCCGTTCCTTAACGGTAAATCCGGCGTTTCGCGCTTTGTTTCCGCCCGTGATATTGATTTCGGAACGTTTAAACGAGCGAATCGCCGGTTCCTTAGCGGAAATCGGCGGTTTCGGGGGCGTTTTGGCCCAAAATGTTAATAATTAACGATTATACGGACGTTCGACGCCGCCGTTTATTGAGAATCGGCGGCGTCGACGTCGCTTATCGACGATAAAATAGCGAAAATAGTAAAAATAACGAAAGGAACGTCGCGAAATGACGACCGAAACGAAGCGATACGACGTCGCGATTTTGGGCGCCGGGCCCGGCGGATACGTTTGCGCGCTCGACTGCGCGCGCTTGGGGTTGAAAACGGCGCTGATCGAAGCGCGGGAGCTCGGCGGAACCTGCCTGAATCGCGGGTGCATTCCGACGAAAACGCTCCTGCACAGCGCGGAAGTTTACCGCGAAGCGCTCGAAGCGGCGAAGTTCGGCGTTTCGGCGACCGACGTTTCGTTCGATTATTCGGTCGCGAACGCTCGACGCGAGAAAGTCGTTTCGCAGTCGCGAACGGGAATCAAGAATCTCGAAAAGGCGGCGGGCGTCGACGTGCTTTTCGGGCGCGGCGTTTTGACGAGCGCGACGACGATTCGCGTCGAGCCGACCGCTTCGTCCGCCGCCGACGCGGAGCCGTTCGAGATCGAAGCGGCGAAAATCGTCGTCGCCGTCGGCGCGAACCCGTCGCGGCCGCCGATTCCGGGGCTCGACTCGCCGGAAGTTTGGACGAGCGACGAGCTGTTGACGGCGTCCGCCCTTCCGGAAAGCGCGGTAATCGTCGGCGGCGGGGTGATCGGCGTCGAGTTCGCGACCTTGTTGGCGGCGCTCGGGAAAAAAGTAACGATTTTGGAAGCGCTGCCGGAGATTCTGCCCGGCGTCGACCCGGAATTGACGAAACTTCTCGCGCGGCAGTTCAAGAAATGGAAAATCGACGTCAAAACCGGCGTTAAAGTAACGCAAATCGACGCGACGGCGGGCGAAAATGGAGAAAACGGCGAAGCGGCGTCGGTTGAAACGGTCGTTTCGTTCGAGGAAAAGGGCGAAATTAAGACGGTCGCGGCGGAACGTTGCGTCATTTGCGTCGGGCGTTCCCCGGCGACGCGCGAACTCGGGCTCGAAGCGGCGGGCGTCGCGACGACGGCTCGCGGTTTCGTCGAAGTCGACGAGTTTTTGCGAACGAACGTTCCGAACATTTTCGCGATCGGCGACGCGACCGGGAAGATTCAGTTGGCGCACGTCGCGTCGGAACAGGCCCGCGTCGCGGCGCGCGCTTGCGCCGGAAAGTTCGACGTCGCGATGAATTACGACGTCGTTCCGAGTTGCGTTTACTCGACGCCGGAGATCGGCTTGGTCGGCCTTTCGGAGAGCGCGGCGACGGAAGCGGGGCTGGCGGTCGAAGTCGGGACGTTCCGCGTTCCGGCGAACGGTCGGGCGCAGTCGGCGGGCGTCGACTCCGGTCTCGTTAAGGTGGTCGCGGACGCGGCGACCGGGAAACTGCTCGGCGCGCAAATGTTGGCGCCGCGAGCGACCGATATGATCGCGGAAGTCGCCGTCGCGCTCAAAGCCGGGCTGACCGCCGCCGATTTCGTCGCGACGATTCACCCGCACCCGACGTTCAGCGAAGCGTTGCAAGACGCGGCGCGTTTGATCGTTGAAAAATAAGCGGTTTGCGCAAAATAGATAAGAGCGCGGTTGGGGACGACGCTCGCCGCGTCGTTTTTCTTAGCGTTTTGGGGTCGCGACGGCGGCGTTTTGACGTTCGTCGTCGCGACTTTTCTTGTTTTCTTGCCGTTTTTTCTTGCGTCGGCGTCGTTTTGACGTTTGGCGCGTCGTTGGGGGCCCGCTTTTTGACGTTTGGCGCGTCGTTTTTTTCCGCTTTTCGGCGTTCGTCGCGTCGTTTTTGGCTTGCTTTTGACGCGTCGGCGTCGTTTTTCCCAGCTTTGGGGCGCGGCGCGTTGACTTGCGGCGGCGAATTGGTTAAAATGGAGAAGTCGGCGGACGGCGGTGGCGCGTTCGTCGGCTTCTTTTTTTGTTCGGAAGGAGGCGACGGCGGCTTCGACGGCGACGCGTCGCGTTTTCCAAACGATTTTAATTTGATTTTCAACGATTTTATTGAAACGGAGAGCGGAAATGAAAAAATGGCTCGCGATTTTTGGCGCTTTTTTGTTCGGCGCGGCGACGATCGGGACGGCGAACGCGGACGACGCGGCGGCGCAAACGAACGAAAACAGAAAAACGACGCAAATTTTGTTCGTCGGAAACAGTTTTACCTTCTTTAACTCGCTGGACGACGTCGTTCAAAATATGTTGAACGTTTCCGACGTTCCGACGAAAGCGGTTCGCAACGCGCCCGGCGGTTGGCGGTTGCGTCAACACTTCAACGGCGAAGTTCCGAAAAACGGAAAATTTACGCCGACGCCGGAAGTCTTGAAGACCGCGTCTTGGGATTACGTCGTTCTGCAAGAGCAAAGCGCCGGAACGGTCAACGAACGCGAACAATATCTCGAATTCGGCGCGAAAATGGTCGACTTGGCGCGCGCAAATTGCGCCGATACGACCGTTCTCCTTTACCAAACTTGGGGGCGTTGCGACGGAATGTTCGCCGGATACGGCGCCGACGACGCGAAAAAAGCCGAAACGATCGCCGCTTGGGAAAAACGTTACAATAAAAAGGCGGACGAAAAGATCGTCGCGGCGCTGAAAGACGGGATTCAAGGGGGCGTCGCCGCGTTGGCGGAGAAGACCGGCGCCGCGGTTGCGCCGGTCGGCGAAGCGTTCGAACGCGTTAAAAACGAAACGAAAATCGATCTTTACTGCGACGAACCGGGGCAAAAGCCGTTCCATCCGAACGCGACCGGAACGTATTTGGCCGGTTGCGTCTTCTTTAAGACGATTACCGGGAAGTCGCCGGTCGGGCTCTTTGCGAAACTCGCCGACGCCGGGAAAGCGCCGAAAGACGTCGCCGCCGAAAACGCCGCGACGCTCGAAAAAATCGCCGACGAAGTCGTTAAGAAATGATGTAAAACCGGTTTAACCGTTAAAATCGGTCGCGTTGTCGGACGAAAAAAGAAAGCCGACGTTTGAAAAGACGGCGCAGATTTGGTTTAACCGCTAAAATCGGTCGCGTCGTCGGGCGAAAAAAAGAGGGCGCGCGGTTGGGAAAAACGGCGCGCCTTTTGTTATTGTCGCGTTTTCAGCGTTGAAAAGCGTTAAGCCGACGAACGGCGTTTCAACGTTGAGGAGCGTTTAAGTTGGCCGGTCGACGTTTTCGACGTTGACGAGCCGCGGCTCAACCGATCGGCGGAAGCGTCGAGACCGACCGATCGAGCGCGGCGCGCGTCGCGCTTATTTGTTCGCGTCGAGCAGGTCTTGGAGCGTCGCTTGCTTTTGGACGCCGGTCAGGCGAGCGACGACTTCGCCGTTTTTGAAAACTAAAATCGTCGGGAGCGCGGCGACGCCGAATTTGGCGGCGAGGTTTTGCGTTTCAAACGCGTTCGCTTTCGCGATCACCGCCGAATCGCCGTTCGCGGCGGCCAACGCGGCGACGACCGGCGCGAGCGCGCGGCACGGCCCGCACGTCGGCGACCAGAAGTCGACCAGAACCGGACGCGTTTCTTGCAACACTTTCGCGTCGAAATCCGCTTCTTGCAGTTCGAGAATTTCGCTCATATTCAATCCTTTCGTTAAGCGCTCGAAACGTCGGCGAAGCGCGACGGAGCGGGAATTTTTAGGACGCGGCGTTAAAATCGTTAAACTTGACGCGGATTCGTCGGGCGGACGAAACCGGCGCGCGTAAACGAAGGTTTAACGCCGTTAAAGTTTCTTTAAACAGCGCGTCTTCTCGTCTTGACGGCGAGTTTTTGGCGCGACGTTTCTTGCGGTATGCGAAAACGCCGTCGAAACCTTGCGGCTCGGCGGCGTTTTCGTCTTTACGCGTTCGTCGGAGAAGGGAAAACGCGAACGCGAACGTTAAAGCGCTTCGTTTTCTCCGACGTTAAGCGGCGGTTCGGAAGTAAGTTAAGATTACTCTTCTTCTTCCTTGAGTTCCGCTTTCGCGATGACTTCTTGTTGGATGTTGCCCGGAACGACGTCGTAACGGTTGAACTCGATCGTATAACTTCCTTGACCGCCGGTCATACTGGCCAACGCGCGGTTGTAGGTCGTAACTTCGGCGAGCGGAACTTCCGCCTTGACCGTTTGGAACCCGCCGCCCGCGTCTTCGACGCCCAACGGACGACCGCGACGCGCCGCGACGACGTCGGAGTTCACGTCCCCGACTTTGTCGACCGGAACGGTAACGTCGAGGTTGACGATCGGCTCGAGGAGCGCCGGACGCGCTTCCAAGAAGGTAACCTTGAACGCGTTCGACGCGGCCGTCTTGAACGCTTGTTCGTTACTGTCGACCGGGTGGTGCTTCCCGAAGTGGACTTCCGCGCAAAGGTCTTGGACGTGGAAACCGGCGATAACGCCGCGTTCCATACGTTCCTTAAAGCCTTTGTCGATCGCCGGCATAAAGTTCGCCGGAATCGTGCCGCCGACGACGGAGTCGATCCACAGGAAGTTGTTTTCCGGGAAGTACTTCCAGTCTTTCATCGACGGGAAACGGTCTTTGTTCGTCGCGAATTCTTCCGGATCGGTTCCGCTCGGGAACGGATACATGCGGACGTGAACTTCGCCGAATTGACCCGAACCGCCGGATTGTTTCTTGTGACGGTACATCCCTTCCGCTTTTTGTTGAATCGTTTCGCGGTACGGAATCTTCGGTTCTTTCGTGTCGAGTTCGACCTTGTCGCGGCGCTTCAGGCGTTCTTGCAAAATTTGCAGATGAAGTTCGCTCGTCCCGGTAATGACGAGTTGTTTCGTTTGCTCGTTGCGTTCGACGCGGAACGTCGGGTCTTCTTCGGCGAGCTTGCCGAGCGCGCCGGAGACCTTCGCTTCGTCGCCGCGACTCTTCGGGAACGCGGCCAAACCGACCATCGGGGTCGGGAAACCGAACGCCGGCATTTCGACGTCGCCGAGGGTCGCGCCGGTGCGGAGTTCGTCCGACTTCGTAACGGCGACGATCATGCCCGGGCCCGCTTCGTCGACCGGTTGCAACTCGTTCGCGAGGACTTCGAAGAGTTGCGCGACTTTAAAACCTTTGCGGGAACCGACGAGCGGAACGTTCGCGCCGGTCTTCAAAACGCCGCGGTGAACGCGGATATAGTTGATCTTTTGGACGAAGGGGTCGACGCGGGTCTTGAAGACTTGCGCGACGAGGGCGCCGTCCGGATCGGCGGTAATTTCGACGTCTTCGCCGTCGGCGTTTTTCGCCGCGCGGACGATCGCGTCGGCCGGGAGGGCGTAAGCGGCGAGCGCGTCGAGAAGTTCGGTCATCCCGACGCCGGTCTTCGTCGAAACGCAGAAGATCGGAATCAGCGTTTCTTCTTTAATTCCCTTGGCGATGAGTCGAGCGAGTTCTTCGTCGTTCGGAAGTTCGCCTTCGAAGTAGCGTTCCATCGCGGCGTCGTCGACCGAAACGATCGTTTCGATGAGCGATTCGTGCAATTCGTTCGGGTCGATCAGGGCGCCGGCGGCTTCCGTCGGTTTCAGAGCGCTGACGACGCCGCTAAAGTTCGCGCCGCAACCGACCGGGACGTTGAAGAGAACCGCTTCCGGGCCGAAGACGTCGCGAATATTGTCGACGAGTTCTTCAAATTTAATGTTGTCGGCGTCCATCTTCGAAATGATCACGACGCGACCCAAACCGGCCGCTTTCGCTTCTTTGAAGACGCGACGGGTGTTGACTTCGAGACCCGCTTGGGCGTTGACGACGATCGCGGCGGTGTCCGCGGCGCCCATCGCGCCGATCGCGCCGCCGATGAAGTCCGGATAACCGGGGGAGTCGAAGACGTGGAAACGTTTGCCGGCGTAATCGAAGTTGACGCACGACGTTTCGATCGTGTATTTGTGCGCTTTTTCTTCTTCGTCGAAGTCGCAAATGCTCGTGCCGGCGTCGACGCTGGCCGTCGGTTGTTTCACTTTGCCGGAAACGTTCAGGAAGGAGTCGGTCATCGTGGTTTTGCCGGAACCGCCGTGACCGCACAAGACAATGTTGCGAATATTAGCAGGATTGATCTTCGACATGGACTGTTACCTCGATTGGAAAAATACGCCGACCGCGCCGAACAAAAAGCGGCGCCTCGGTTCAAGTTTGCGATTAACGATTAGGCGTCGGCGGAAATAACCGACGTCGCGCCTCTCGCTCTTGGACTTGAACGGAGAGTCGCGGAATCAATGTTTTTTCGGTCGTTTCGAACGTCGTTTTGAAAACGCGCCGCCTTCGCTTCGTTTGGACCGTCGAAGCCGCAAAATTGGGAGACGCGCTCAAACCGTCGTCGAACGTCAATGTTTAATGATAGTCGAAATCGGTTGAAATTTCAAGAGCCCCCGACGATTTTTTCCAAAATTCCTCGATTTTCCTCTTTTTTTTTCCTCGGCGTCGTTTTTTTTCTCCTATTTGACGATATTTTTATTAAAATGGAAGGCGTTCGACGGAACGTGTTTGTTAAGATTGTTAAATTAGAGAAGACGGGCGTTTCTTGACGACGCGTTGCGCGGCGTTTGCTAAGCGTTGCGTTAATTGCCGACGATTGCAAGAATCGACGTTGGGAACGGAATATGAAATTTCAAACGACGACGCTCGACAACGGGCTTGAAATTATTGCGGAAATTAACGACGCGGCCCGCTCGACGGCGCTCGGGTTCTTCGTTCGCACCGGTTCGCGCGACGAAACGGACGAAATCGCCGGCGTCAGCCATTTTCTCGAGCATATGGTTTTTAAAGGCTCCGAGCGGCGCGACGCGGAGACGGTCAACCGCGAACTGGACGAACTCGGCGGGGTCTCGAACGCTTTCACGTCGGAGGAAACGACCGCTTATTACGCGAAAACGCTGCCGGAGTTGACCGACCGCGCGGTCGCGCTTTTCGGCGACATGTTGCGTCCGGCGCTTCGGACGGAGGACTTCGAAACGGAGAAGAACGTTATCCTCGAAGAAATTAAAATGTACGAGGATCAACCGCCGTTCGGGGTCGACGAGAAGTGCCGCGAACTCTTTTTCGCCGGACACCCGTTGTCGCGGAGCGTGCTCGGGAGCCGGGAGTCGGTTTCCGCGTTGACCGCCGACCAAATGCGCGACTATTTCGAACGGCGATACAGTCCGTCGAACGTCGTTTTCGCGGCGACCGGGCAAATCGATTTCGACCGGCTCGTTAAACAAGTCGACGCGGCTTGCGGCGCTTGGAAGCCGTTCGAGACGTCGCGAGAAAGTTGGCGACCGACCGGGAAACGCGAGACTTGCGTCGTCAAACGGGAGTCGGCGGCGCAAGAGTACGTTCTGCAGCTCGTCGACGCTCCGGCGTCGGGGGACGACGACCGGTACGCGGCGGCGATTTTGGCGGTCGTGCTGGGGGACGACGTCGGGAGCCGCCTCTTTTGGGAGCTGGTCGACTCCGGGCGCGCCGACTCCGCGACGACGTCGTTCGCCGACTTTTCCGACGCCGGGTTTTTCTGCGCGTCGCTTTGTTGTCGCCCGGAGGACGCCGTCGAGAACGTCGCGACAATTCGCGAGATTTTGGCGGAGGCGCGCGCCGAAGGGATCGGCGAAGAGGAGTTGGCGCGGGCGAAGAACAAACTCCGGACTCGAATCGCGTTGAGCGCCGAGCGTCCGCAGTCTCGGCTCTTCTCGGTCGGTTGCGAATGGTTGACGTCGCGCCGGTACCGCTCCGTCGCCGACGACTTGAAAATCGTTCGAGAAACGACGCTCGACGAAATCGCCGCGACGATGGAGAAGTATCCGTTTGAAAATCCGTTTACGATCGCGGTCGGGCCCGCCGACGCGGTCGAATAAGACGCGAAGGGCGGGGGGGAAAACCGTCAAAATCGACAAGAAACGAAAAGGCCGCGTCGACGCGAAAGTCGGCGCGGCCTTTTTAACGTCGCGGCGTTAAATCGCGTTGAGTTTAGCGATAAAAACGACGCGGTCTAAGGGCGTTCGGCGAACGTCGAAGGCGAAACGCGATTAGAGCGTTTCGAGGTCGAGGTCAAGGTCGCCGTCGAGCGATTCTTCTTCGACCGGCGCGTCTTCCGTTTCCGCTTCTTCGTCTTCGGGCGGCGTCAGTTTCTTTTGAATCGCGGTCGCGTCTTCGAGGAGTTTGTCGAAGACCGGTTTCGCGTCGACAAAGAATTGTTCGTCGAGTTTCCAAGTCAGCGTCGCGCCGTCCGTTTTGATCGCGTCGAGAAACGCGTCGACGACGGCGCCGAGGTCGCTTTTGAGGAGGTCGACGTCTTCTTGCGTCGGTTTATTGTCGGCTTCGGCCGTCGCGAGTTGATCGTCGATCGTT
>JAZQAP010000141.1:0-3874 GCA_045545275.1 Thermoguttaceae bacterium
ATTCCGCAAAAAAACGAAAAATCCCCGAAAGCCCGTTGAAAAAATCGCTCGAACCGTTTAAATATCGACCCCGACCGATTCCGCAAAAAAACGAAAAATCCCCGAAAGTCCGTTGAAAAAATCGCTCGAACCGTTTCAATATCGACCCCGACCGATTCCGCAAAAAAACGAAAAATCCCCGAAAGCCCGTTGAAAAAATCGCTCGAACCGTTATAATGAAAACGTTCGAGCGTTTCCGCGCCCCGTTTTCCCGCCGACGCTCGGTCGTTTTCCCCCGCATTTTTGGAGTTTTCGCGTTGTTTGTCGCCGCCTCGACCCGTTGTTTTCCGAACCTTTCGCTCGTTAAGAGCCTAAATAAGCTCGCCGACTTGGAATACGGCGCCGCGGAAATCGCCGTCGGCGACGGCCCGAACGATCTCAAGCCGGAGTGGATCGCGCAAGATTTCAACGCCGTCGCGCGCCTTTGCCTCGTCAACCGCCAAATCGCGCCGGTCGCCTTTTTCCTCGACGTCGCGGCGGAAGACCCGCGCTATTTCGCGAAGTTTGAGCTTTGCCTGCGCCTCGCCAAGGCGTTGCGCGCCGTTACGCTCGTCGTCAAATCGTCCCCGCTCGGCGCCCCGTACAACGAGGAGTTCGAACGCCTGCGACGCGTTTCGCAAGCGGCGGTCAACGCGGGCGTTTGCGTCGCCGTTTTGACCGAACGCGACGCGATTTCCGGCTCCGTCGACTCGCTCGGCAGCCTCTGCAAGGGCGTTCCGGAACTCTCCGTCGCGCTCGACCCGTCGCACTTCATTTACGACCGCGAAACGCCCGCCAATTACGACGCGTTGATTCCTCGCGCGTCGCACGTTCGCCTGCGCGACACGACCGCGAAAAGTTTCCAAGTGCAGATCGGACAAGGCGTTTTGGAATACAACCGTTTGGTCGCTCAACTCCGAAAAAATAATTATAACCGCGCTCTTTGCGTCGACTTGGCGCCGTTGCCGAATCTTTCGCCCGAAAGCGAATTGCGCAAAATGCGTCTCCTGATGGAGTCGATTTTATAAACGCCGACGCTCGTCGCGTCGACATAGCAAAAACGCGTCGACTTTGCCGCCGGTCGGCGACGCGTCGTGAGGAAACGCCGATGTTCACTTCCTTGGTTCGCGCCTTTCTGATTCTTCTCGCTAAGTTCATTAGCGGCGCTTCGGCGTTTTGGGTCGACAACCAACCGGACGAAAGCGGCCAACGAATTTACATCGCGAATCACACGAGCCATCTCGACGGTCTCGTCATTTGGGCCGCGCTTCCTCCGAACGTTCGCGCGAAAACTCGGCTCGTCGCCGCGAAAGATTACTGGACCGGCGGCCCGATTCGCCGTTTCCTTAGCGGCCCGGTGATGAACGCGATTTTGGTCGACCGCGAAAACGTCTCGAAACGCAACAACCCGCTCTATCATATGCTCGACGAGATGGGCGACCGATACTCGATCATCATCTTCCCGGAGGGCGGACGGTCGACGACCGGCGTCGTCGGCGAATTCAAAAGCGGCGTTTTTTACTTGGTGAAGAAGCGTCCCGACCTCGAATTGGTTCCGGTTTATCTCGCCAATATGAATCGTATTTTGCCTAAAGGCGTTATTTTACCCGTTTTTCTCCTTTCTCGCGTCGTTTTCGGCCCGCCGATTTGGTACGAACGCAACGAAAACAAGGAGCAGTTCCTCGTCCGCGCTCGCGAAAAAGTTCTTCAACTGAAAGACGCTTGCGTCCGACGCCCCAACGAATCGGAAAAATCCGCATGAACCGCGCGACCGTTCCCGTCGAAACCGCCGTTTCGCCCGTCTCCGCCCCCGCAAATTCGATCAATTCCGCAAACTCGACACAGTCGTCGTCTTCCCCTCCCCAAACGCGTTCGCCTTGGAAAAAACGCCTCGTCGCGACGGCGAAACTCCTACTTTTCGCGCTGATCGTCGCTTGGATCGCGAACCGTCTTTCTAAGGATTGGACGGAAATTTCGCGATACGACTGGCGCCCGCGTCCCGGTTGGCTTCTCGTCTCGGGTCTTTTTTATCTCGCCGCTTACGTTCCGTCGGCGTATTTTTGGCGAACGGCGATCCGTTGGCTCGGCGGCGCGCCCGACGTTTTCTCGGCGTTTAAAGCGTTTTACGTCAGTCAGTTAGGAAAATACGTTCCCGGCAAGGCGCTCGTCGTCGTTATCCGTTCGGCGCTCGTCGCAAGCGATAAAACCAAGGCGAGCGTCGCGGCGGTTTGCGTCTTTTACGAAACGCTAACGACGATGGCGACCGGCGCTCTCCTCTCCGCGCTGATCGTCGCCGTCTATTTCCGCGAACATTGGCTTTACTCCGCGCTGGCGCTTTTGACGGCGCTTTGCGTCGGCCTTCCGCTTCTGCCGCCGATTTTTGTTCGGATTTTATCGATTTTACGGGTTGGTAAAAACGATCCGACGCTCCAAGAGCGGTTCGGCGCGTTGACTTGGCGTTCGCTCCTCGTCGGCGTCGGGCTGTCGAGCGTTCTTTGGTTCTTTTTCGGCCTTTCGCTTTGGGCGGCGATCGGCGCGATCGGCGTCGCCGTCGGTTCGTTTTGGCCGTCGGCGCACCTTTTAATCGCGGCGTCGACGTTGGCGGTCGTTTTCGGTTTCGCGGTCGCCGTCGCGCCGGGCGGACTCGGCGTTCGCGAAGCGGCGCTGACGATTCTGCTGATACCGTTCTTCGAAACGCTCCTGCAAGCGCCGGAAAACGCGGCCTTTACGACTTCCGCCGAAACGTTGGCGACGATCGTCGCGTTGGTTCAGCGGCTCGTTTCGATCGTCGCGGAAATCGCCGCCGTCGCCGCGTTTTACGCCGTCGACTTAACGAATCGCGGCGTCGCTCGCATCCGTCGCGGTTAAATTCGCCGCTCCTTTCCCGACGTCCGAAAATTTTAAAAAATACGTTAAAACTTCGCGAAGCCGCGGAACCTTCCCGCCTCCGCGCGGTTTAATCAGTATCGAAGGCGACGCGGTTCGCCGTTTCACCTCCCTTTTCCCGGAGCGCGCCCTATGGATCCCGAATCTTACGTCGTCGAACGCCCGAATCGAGCCGTTTTAATCGTTAGAATGCGCTCGAAACCCCGCGCCGACGGACGCCAACTTCCCGACGCGTCCTTCACCTTCCGTTACGGCGACCCGCAGTACGACCTTTGGGAACGCCGTTATTGGGAGCAACGCCAACGGCGCGAAGAAGAGTTAGCGACGCGCTAACTCGTTCGCGCTCCTTTATTCCCTTAAAACGCGAAATTTGCGGGCTCTTCGGTCGTTAAAATCCGCGCAATCCGCAAAACCGTAAAAGCGACCCGTCGTCGATATTTGCCTCTCGCCGACGGTAAGCGGCGCCGCTCGGTTCGCTCAACCTCCGAGCGGCGTTTTTTATTCCCTTTTCCTCCGTTTCCCTTTTTCGTTCCGTCGTTATTTCCCGCCTAATTTGCGTCGTTCCGCATTTCGACGCCTCCGTTAAAAACGCCGACGCGAACCCCGCGTCGGCGTTTTCTTTTTCCCGTCTCGCCTATTTTAACGCCGACGCCCAAAAAAACGACGCCGCGACCAAAATCGCGACGCCGTTCTCATTTTTCAAAATCGGCTAAATTCGTTGTTCGCCTTGCGACTATTTCGCGTCGATCGGATCGGCTTCGACGCCTTCGTAAGTCAGCGTAACCGGTTTGAGCGTTCCGTCGGCGTTAAATTCCAACTTATCGATACAAGTGGCGCGGTGGTTGCCGTGCGTTTCCGTGATCGGGCGACGGTGGTAAATCGCGTACCAGTTCCCGGACGGCGTTTGCAGGACGCTGTGGTGTCCGGCGCCCATGCCGACTTTCGGATCCGGCGAGATGATTTCGCCGAT
>JAZQAP010000142.1:0-2324 GCA_045545275.1 Thermoguttaceae bacterium
GGCGTTTTGACCTTTTTCGACCGCGTTCTCGACGACTGCGCTCGACGCGGGTTCGTTCAAACGCTTCTCGGACGGCGCCGCGCCTTGACCGGCGTTCGCGGGGCTCGCGGTCGCAAAACGCTCAATTTCCCGGAGCGCGCCGCGATCAACGCCGTCGTTCAAGGAACCGCCGCCGACCTGATGAAGTTGGCGATGTTGGCCGTTTGGCGCCGCCTTAAAAAGGAAGGTTGGATCGCGTCCCGATGGAGCGAAACGTTCGTCGACGCGCCCGGTTTTATCAAAACCGCCCCGCTTTCCCAAGGCGTCCCAACCGCGTCGACCGCCCCGACGCCGCAAGTCGCGAAATCGGCGAAGTCCGCCGCGCCGTCCCTTTTCGACGGTCTCGACGACTTCGTCGCCGAGCAAACCGCGTTAAACGCCGCCGACGCCTCGACGTCCGCAATTTCCGCCGATTCGCCGTTTAACGCCGTCGTTTCGACCGGAAGCGGAAGCGCGACCGCCGCCGTCGGAACGCCGGAACGCGCCCGACTTTTGCTCCAAATACACGACGAACTCCTCTTCGAAACGCGCCGCGCCGACGCCGACGCCCTCGCGAAGATCGTCGTCGAAGAGATGCGACTCGGCGACCCGTTGACCGTTCCGCTCCAAATCGACGCGGAAATCGGCGCGAATTGGGGTAAACTTTAACGGTTTTAACGCCGTTCGTTCGTCGCGGGGTTCGCTTATATACCGTCGATTCCGTCGACCGTTCGTCGCGGGGTTCGTTTATATGTTCCCGATTCCGCCGACCGTTCGTCGCGGGATTCGCTTATATGCCGCCGATTCCGACGTCCGTTCGTTCCCGGGTGCGCTTAATTGCTCCCAATTCCGGCGTCCGTTCGTTCCCGGGTTCGCTTATATGCCGCCGATTCCGCCGACCGTTCGTCGCGGGATTCGCTTATATGCCGTCGATTCCGACGTTCGACGCGGCGGAGTCGGCCCGTTTTCCCGCTTTCCTATTCTCCCTAATTTTCCCGTTTCACCCCGTTATTTTAAGAGGCCGCCGATGAAAAAAGCGTTTTTCTTCGCCCTGTTCGTTCTTTTCGCGACGACGACCGCGCGAGCGGAAGTCCGTCTTTGGCCGGTTCCGGAAGGGGAGCCGGTCAGCGATATTTGGTCGCTCGAAGTTAACGGCGAGCCCGCCGGCGTTTTGACCGCGCGCACCGCCGACCCGCCGTTCGAAAAATACGACTTCGGCGGCGAATACGGTTTCGTCTCGCTCGACGCGGACGAGCCGGTCGTTCTCAAATTCCGCGAAAAAACCGGCGTTTCGCTCGACGATTTGACCGTCCGCCCCCTTTCGCTCGGCTTAAAACCGACGAAAAACGCCGACGGTTCGTTCGAGTTGAAAATCGACAAGCCTTGTCAAATTTCGGTCGAGCCGAACGGGCGCAAAAACCCGATTCTCGTTTTCGTCAATCCGCTCGAAAAAGACGTTCCGGACGCGAACGCGCCGAACGTCCGTTACTTCGGCCCGGGCGTTCACAACCCGGAAGGGGGCAAAATTTCGCTCAAGTCGAACGAAACGCTCTACTTAGCGCCGGGCGCGGTCGTCCGTTGCGGCGTCGAAGTCAACGGCGAAAACGTCCGGATTTGCGGGCGCGGCGTTATCGACTCGAACCCTTGGAAATGGAGAGAGGGCCCGACCGGGCATGTCGTTTCGATGTTCGGCTCGAAAAACGTCAGCGTCGAGGGCGTTATTATCCGCGGCGCGTCGCACTGGACGGTCGTCCCGATTAATTGCGACGGCGTTTTCATCGACAACCTTAAAATCTGCGGCGGGCGCGTCCAAAACGACGACGGAATCAACCCCTGCAACAGCCGGAACGTCCGCGTCGTCAATACTTTTATCCGCTCCGACGACGACTGTATGGCGCTCAAAGGCCTCAATCTCGAATACGGGAACTGCGAAGATATTACCGTCGAAAACTGCGTCTTTTGGTGCGACCGCGCCCGCACGGTCTTGATGGGACACGAGAGCCGCGCCCCGTATATGCGCCGAATTACGTTCAAAAATATCGATATTATCCGCTCCCAAGCGCGCAATTTCCTCCTTGAACCGGGCGAGCGAATGATTTTGGAAGACGTCGTTTTCGACGGAATCCGATTCGAAACCGGCCCGCAAAACGCGCTGAATCCGGAGGAGTTGGCGAAGAAAGTCGACTCGTCGGGCCTCCGCTTCGACGTCGACACGGCGAACCGCGAAAACTGGCTTTTCGTCGGGCGGCCGGTCGTCAACCAGTATATGCAAATCAAGGAGCCGGGCCATATTAAGAACGTCGTTA
>JAZQAP010000143.1:0-2962 GCA_045545275.1 Thermoguttaceae bacterium
GCCGATTTCGCGGCGAAAAAAACGTGCAAAAATTGGGCGAACGAACGCGGCGCCGGGGTCGCGCTTTGCGCCGTCGCGACCGACGTCAGCTTGCCGCCGTCGCGCCAATGCGTTATCTTCTTTCGCGACGTCTTGGCGGCGTCTTGCCCGAAAGCGCGCGTCGTCGTCGTGCTTTCCGGCGGCGAAAAATTGCGGCGAAAATTCGGGAAAACGTCCGAACGCGGCGTCGCCGAGCGGATTCAAGACTGGACGGACGCGCTCGAAGAGTTGGCGCGAACGACCGGGGCGCCGTTCGAACCGGTCTTTTTCGACGCCGACCTCGACCTGCCGGAAGCGCGCGAAGCGTTGCGACGGCGGTTGAACGACGACCCGGGAACGAACGAAACGTCCGACGCGAACGCTCGACGGCGTTCGTTTGCGAAATGGGACGCCGCCGCCGAACGCGTCGTCGCCGAATGTCGCGCTATTTTTAGCGAAAGCGTTGAAAACGGCGAAAACGGCGGGAATAGGAAAGACGACGGAAAAGGCGGCGAAGAAGAGCGCGACCGTCGGCGCGTCGCGCGTCTTTGCGCCGATATTTTCGCGATTTATCGCGAGGAAGTCGAGCGCGCGACCGCGTCCGGCGTCGTTGAAATCGAGCGGAGGGAGGGCGGAAGTTCTTGGCGCGAAACGCTGTTGGCGCGAGCGACGGCGGTCGTCGAACGAAGCGTCGAAAGCGGACGCGCCCTCGGCGGCGATTTTGTCGAGACGTGCCGCGCCAACGGACTCGATCGCGAAACGATCGAACGCAAACTCGCCGACGCGGTCGGATTGAGCGCGAAAATGACGGCGTTTTGCAAAAATTTGAGTCCGCGCTGCGCGTTGGCGGTCGGCGCGTTCGGCGTTTCGGTTCCGGTCGTCGCGACCTTCGCGCCGCTCTTCGCCGGGGCCGCGTCGACGGCGGCGATCGCGTCGACGCTCGGGTCGTTGGGAACGCTTTTGCCGTCGGCGTTGGCCTCCGGCGGGACCGGCGCGGCGTTGGGGGCGGTCGCGCCGACGTCGTTGACCGCTTGCAAACGCAAACTCGTCGAACGTTGGCGCGGCGGACGAACGGACGACGCGACCGAGACGACCGGCGCGATTGGAACGGCGTTCGATTCGGCGGCGAGCGAAACGCCGAACGCGTTGGAAACGTCGACGGGAAACGCGGCGGCGGAACCGGTCGCGGTCGAGGCGGGCGAATCGGCGACGGCGCTTGTTTGCGGCGCGGCGACTTGGACGGTCGCGCTCGAACTGCAAGGTTGGCCGGAGGATAAGATCGTCGCGGCGCTTCCGGTCGCGTTGCGTCCGGTCGAGGCGGCGACGGTCGATTCGGCGGAGGCGGCGCGCGAAGCGTTGGCTCGAACGCGAGAAGAAATTCGGAAATTACGAGAGAAGAGCGAGGAACTGAAATGAGCGTTACCTGCGAAGAACTCCGCGCCCTGAAACCGATCGTCGTCGCGACGATCGGCCCGACGAACGAAGGGAAAACGTCGATTTTGCGAACGTTGACCGGCGATCCTAATTTCGGGTTGGTCAACGCGTTCAGCGGAACGACCGTTCGCGCCGAAATTCAAAAGGTTTTCTATCGCGGGATCGCCGAAATTCTGCAACTCGTCGACTCGCCCGGTTTTCAAACGTCCGGCGAAATTTTAGAAGCGTTGACCGAAGACCCCGAGGTCGAAGCGAACGGCGGCGCGTTTGGAATCGACGACGTTTTGCGCGTTATTCCGAAAAAAGACGACGATTACCGACACGACCTGCGCGCTTGGAACGAGGTCGCGCGTTGCGATATTGTTATTTTGGTCGCGAACGTCGTCGAAGACCCGAATCAATCGCTAATTAGAAATACGTTGAGTATTTTGAAAAACGTCGCGAAGCCGGTCGTCGTCGCGTACAACAACGTGCGTTCCGACGACGGCGCCGACGAAACCGCGTCCGACGGCGCGCCGTTCGGCGATTATCGGGCCGATTGGAACGCGATTTTGGAGAAAAACGGTTTTCATTTAATTCAAACTTACGACGCGCATCGCCGGTCGTTCGAGGACGAAATCGCGCTTTTTGAAAAGATCGCGGTTCTCGTTCGCGACCCGTTGCAGCGGCGCGTTTTGCAGCTCGAAACGGAAGATCGGCGGGCGCGCGAGGCGCGACGGATCGAAAATTCGCGAGCGATCGTCGCCGAATTGCTGCTCGACGCCGCGGCGTATCGGGAAATTGAGACGAACGTCGCTCGCGAAAATTGGCGCGCTCGACTCGAACGTCTTGAGGAAACGCTTAAGCAGAACGTCGTTCGGCGCGAACACGAGGCGCACCTCGCGCTTTTGGAGACGTGGGGGTTTCGGCTCGGCGTTCTCGAACGCGAAACGCTTGTCGTCGACGACGTCGCGAACGAAACGGATCAACTTTTCGGAGCGGAGGCGCGACGGCATTTTAAGTTGGGCGGCGGCGTCGGGGCGGCGGTCGGAGCGGCGGTCGGAGCGGTCGTCGACGACGGAACGGCGGGGCTTTCGGTCGGCGGCGGGGCGGCGCTCGGGGCGTTCGTCGGCGGCGTGTTGGGAGGCGGCGGCGCGGCGTTTTACAATCGGCGATACGACGCGAAGGGAAAGAAACTGACCGTTCGACCGGACAAGGACGTCGCGGTCGTTTTGACGTCGCGAGCGGTCGACTTGATTCAAAAGCTGCAAACGCGCGGCAAAGCGATCGAAGATTCGGTGCAAACGCTCGTTTCCGCTCGACCGAAACGCGTCGACGTTCCGGGATTGACGGCGGAACTCGCCGCGTTTGCCGAGTGCGACGAGTATTCCAAGATGAACAAAAGCGACGACGCGCGCTTTAAAGCGAGCGATTGGCGGCGGTTGCCCGGCGTTTCCGCGTTGGCGAAAGAGCGAAAAACGCGCGACGACGCGATTCAAACGCTCGCCGAGCTTCTTAAAAACGCGACGCC
>JAZQAP010000144.1:0-5145 GCA_045545275.1 Thermoguttaceae bacterium
CACTTCGACCGCGGAAAAAGCGCTGCCGACGCGACGGTATCGCTCGTTGAGTCGACGCACCAACGCCCGGGCCCGCGCGCCGTCTTCGACGTCGGCCAGCTGCGCCAATTTGCGACTCGGAATCGGTTCCTTCGCCAAAAAGAGAACCGCCTCGACGCGCGCCATATCGTCCGCGTTTTCAATCATTTACGTTATTCCGTCAAAATCTCGCGGCGTCGAATTTCGCCAACGCCGCTCGTTGCGCCGCCGTCGGGTCGACGTCGACCGCTTCGCAAAACGTCGCGACGCCTTCGTCCGTCGTCGCAAATCCGGACGCGCGCCAAAACCGCCCGCCCCATCGTTCGATTCGCGGATTTCCGACGCCGCGTTCCTTCATTTCGTCTTGCAATCGCGTCGTTAGCGCCGTTTCGTTTTCTTCGGAAGCGGGAGCCGCAAGTCGAGCTTTCACGTTGTTTACATTCAACGCGTTTGAAGCCGACTCGACGGCGGATTTCGCCGCGACGTAATCCGCGAAACTTGTTCCCGGTTCCGGAGCCGCCGGGAGAGGCGCCGCGTCATAATCGGTCGCAACTCCTTGCGATTCCGGCGTTTCCGAAGCGTTCGTTTCCGCCGCGACGTAATCCGCGAAACTCGTTCCCGGTTCCGGAGCCGCCGGGAGAAGCGCCGCGTCAAAATCGGTCGCAACTCCTTGCGATTCCGGCGTTTCCGAAGCGCTCGTTTCCGCCGCGACGTAATCCGCGAATCCAACGTTTGTTTCCGAAACAGCCGAAACGTCCGACGCGGTTTCCCCGCCCCCTAAAAGTTCGCGCGCGCCCTCTTCGCCGTACTCGTCGGTTAAAAAGTCCCGAAAACTCGGCGCTTGCGCCCACTTTTCCTCCGCTTTGTCGGTCGCCGACGCCGACGCTTTCAAACTCTCGTCCGTCGCCGACGTTTGTCCGAAAAGAGCGCGTCCCCGTTCGAACCAATCGCTCGACGCCGTTCGAAAATGAGGCGAGTAATACGCGCCAAACGCCGCCGCGCAAATCGTCAACGTCGCGACGCCGGTTCGCATTCCTTTGGCGTCGCCCGCTTTCCCGCTCTTCTTTTTTTTCTCGGCGGCGGGCTCCGAAACGGATTTTCGCTTATTTTTGGGCATCGGCGCGCTTCCTTATTTTCACTCTTCAGTCGCTTGCGATTCGACGGCGTTTTCTTCCGCGTCTTCCGCTTCGCCGTCGGCGTCGCGGTACCCCAATTCGGCGGCTTTTTTCCGGTCGACCGACGCGTTCATATAATCGCCGGTATGATCGTAAATTTCGCCGCGACGATGATAAGCCTCCGCGTTGCTCGGATTCAATTCGACGCACTTGCTAAACGCTTCGATTCCGGCGTTCCAGTCGCCTTGATACTGCGCCGCGACGCCGCGAACAAAATACGCGTCGCTAAATTTCGCGTCGAGCGCCAACGCTTTGTCGCAGTCTTCAAGCGTTTTTTTGAAATGTTCGTCCGCTTTCGCCGCTTCCGCTTGCCCGTTTTTCACGTCGCCGTTCGTCGCGGCGGCTTCCGCTAAACGATACCGCTCCTCCGCGATCGCAAGCGAAGCGACGGCCCGTCCGTAATACGCGTCGACGGCGTTCGAGTCGACGGCGATCGCGGCGCTAAAAGCGTCGTAAGCCCGCGTCCATTCCCCGGCTTCTAAAGCGGCGGTTCCGGCGTTAAGCTGCGAATCGGACGCCGTTGAAGAAGCGTCGCCGTTCGACGAAGTATCGCCGTTTTGCCCTTTGTCGCAACCGCCGCAACACGCGACCGTCAACGCCGCCGTCGTTCCGACCGTCCAAAAAAATCGTTTCATTTTTCCGACCGTTTTATTTTAACGCGTTATCTCTTTTGCCAAGCCGACGGCAAACGCGCTAATCCTCCTATTTTAACGCTCGCGGCGTTCGGAAAAGCGCAAAGTCGGCAAAACCTCGCGTATTTTAACGATTATTTGGAGACGTGTAAACGGCAAACCGCGCCAATTTTCGTCAATGTCGGAAGAAAAGAGAAGAATTTTTGAAAAGGAGAAGAAAAACGAGACGCAAGCCGCCGTCCTCTCCCGGCGGTCGCAAGAAACGGTCGCAAGCAAAAACGCTCGAACGCCGCGTTAACGACGTTCAAGCGTTTCCCAATTTACGCGTCTTCGCTATTTTACGTCGACGCAGGCCAAAGCGCAACGTTACGCCTTGCCCATTTTCTTCAAATTCTCAAACGCTTCGGCGCACGCTTCCAGCGCGTCGCTTCCGTCGCGGAAATCTTCCTGTTCGACGATATACCACTCGACGCCCGCCTTCGTTTCGCAAAGCTCGAACATTTTCGCCCAGTCGACCGAGTCTTCCGGCGACGCGACGACGGCGCCCTTCGTTCCCGGCTTTCCGTGCGCCTTGACGTGCAAAAGTTGACCGCGCCCGGGCTGTTTTTCGATTTCCGCGTAAGGATCGCCGCCGCCCGAAAGGCAGTTGCCGACGTCCATTTGCGCGATCACGTCTTTGCGCGTTCGATTAAAGAAGACCTCCCAAGCGGTCTTGCCATTAATGTCGGCGAAGTCGTTAAAGTGCGCGTGAAAACCGATTTGCATCCCAACTTTCGCCGCCTTGGCCGCGATTTCGTTGAAGAGGTAAGCGGTCATTTGGTTCCCGGCGTCCGTTTTGCAGGACTCCGACAACCCGCCCGCGACGATAAGGCGCGAGTTGCCCAACGTCTTTTCAAATTCGACCGTCGCTTCGAACGCGCCGTCGAGAAGCTGCGGAACGCCGAGGTGCGTGCTGATCGCTTTAAGCCCCGCGTCGTCGAGCGCTTTGCGAACTTCCTTCGCGCTTTTGCCGTAATAACCGGCGAACTCGACGCCTTCGTACCCCATTTCGGCGATTTTTTTCATCGTTCCGGCAAAATCTTTCGCCGCGTATTCTCGGAGCGAGTAAACCTGCAACGCCAGCGGAATCTTTTTCACCGGTTTAACCGGCGCGGCGTCGGCCCCCCAAGCGGTCAAAGTCGTCGCGGAAGAAAAAGCGCCCGACGCGAAGCAAGCGGTCGCGCCGAATCCGGCTTGAAGAAAACGTCGTCGATTCATTAGTCGCTCCTTACGACGCGATAAAGTCCGCCGACTGTCGTTCGAAAACGCTCCCGAACGCTCGTCGGAACCTCGTCGCGCTCAAAATAAACGGAAAAATCTTCCCTAAAACGCCAAATAATTTATCAAACGGACGCCGCGTTCGACTTTATTTCCGCCGTTTGCGACGCGCCGCCATTCTTCAATTCAGCCAACTCGCCTATTCTTCCTACTTTTCCTCGTCGCCGTCGTTTTCGTAATCTTCGTAGTCTCCGTAATCGGCGTAATAATCGTCCTCGGGCTCGTCGGCGACTTCCGGTTCGACGGCGGGCGTCGCCGCCAACGCGTCGACGGCGGCGTCTAGCGCGGCGTCGAACTCGTCGACCGGGAAATCGCTTTCGTCGGCGGACGTTTGCGACTCTTCGACGGCGGCTTCCGTTTTCGTCTCTTTCGCTTCCGTCGTTTCTTTCGTTTCCGCGGACGCGGCGGCGGGCGGCGCAACGCTTTCCGCTTTCTTTTCGTCCGTTTTTCCTTCGAAAATTTCCGGCGACGACAGTTTCAGCAAAAGCAAAAGAAGACGCTTCATCGCGATCGGCATCCCGACGGCGAGACGCGTTTTGCTCCGTTTCGCGGCGGCGGCCCACTTGACTTGCGTTTCGTCGAGAAGCAAAACGGCCGGAATATCGCGGGTCGTCGGGGAATCGAGAAGACGGTTAAAACCTTCGACGGCGCGCTTTCCGATCGTTTGCGCGTTGAACAAAACGGCGCCGACTCCGCTGTCGGGATCGTCGAGCCGCTCGATCGCCCGGTCGACGTTCGAGATGACGAGCGCGCGGAACCCGGCGTTCTTAAACGATTGTCGGAAAGTGTTTTGCAGTTCGGCGTTCGCTTCGACGATCATCACCGTCGGCAAGTTGACGCGCTCTTTTTTCGCCGACGCGGCCAAGCTCGTTTGGACGTTGACTTCCTCGTCGACTTCGCCGCTTTCGAGTTTTTTGACGGCGATTTCCAAGTCGGCCAACATCGCGCCCGGCGATTGGTACCGCTCTTCCGGGTCGAGCTTCATCGCCTTTTCGACGATAAACGCCAAAACGCGCGGAACAAACGGGGCGACGTCGCGAATCGGGCGAACGTTGCGGAAACGCGCCGAGTCGAGCCGCTTCGCCCGCTCTTTCACTTCGCCGAGCGGAGCGACGCCGGTCAAAAGCTGATAAAAAATCGCGCCCAAGAAGTAAACGTCGCTTCGTTTGTCGTCGCGACGGACGCGAGTCGTTCGTTCGAGCGCGGCGTACTCGATCGCCCGTTGGTTTTTCCAGTTCGAGTTGTTGTCGTCGGCCAAGAGCCCGAAGTCGAGCAGAACCGCCTTCCCGGAACTCGACAGCATAATGTTCGACAACTTCATATCGCGGTGTTGGTACCCGCGTTTAAAGGCGTAATCGAGCGCCGAGCAAACGTCGGTAACGATGCGGGTCGCGCGCTTCGGCTCGACGATTCCGTTCTTTTGCGCTTTCACCTCTTCGCGGAGCGTTCGCCCTTCGATGAAGTCCATCACCATGTAGTGATCGTACTTCGTCGACTTCGACTCGTAAACCGCCGCGACGTTCGGGTGGCGCAACTCGACGCCGAGTTCGGCTTCCCGCGTAAATTCGTCGATCGCCGTTTTATCTTCGCGGAAACGAGCCCGCAAGACCTTCACCGCGACGACTTTCCCGGTCGCCTTGTGAACGCAACGAAAAACTCGGGCGAAGGAGCCGGAACCGATCATATACTGAATCCGGTAGTCGCCGTAATAGAAGCCGGTCGTTTCGCCGCTCGCCAACCGCTCGACCTGGTACTTCGTCAAGTACCCGAGCCGCTGCGCCGACTGCAAAAACTGTTCGGCGGTAAAATTCTGCGACCCAAACGAATTTTCAACGTCGCGAATCTTCCCCATATCCAAGAGGTCGAGGGATAAAAGTCGTTGCGTGAGATCGTCGACGGAGAGTTCGGACATTGCGGTTTCCTAAAATTGTCGTTCATTTTCTTGGTTGCGAAACAAACGCTCGACGCGCCGAAACGTCGAGCGAAAACGCGGCGTGTTCCCG
>JAZQAP010000145.1:0-4353 GCA_045545275.1 Thermoguttaceae bacterium
AGATTTGTTACCTCCCCCCCCGAAAGTGGGGTGTAGCAGTTTTAGGGGGGTTGTACTATTTCTTAATATATATAATATAATATATAAATATAATATTTGAATATAATGAATAAAATAGAAAGAAACCCTTTTCCATTTAGATTTTTAAACAAAATGTCTAACCCCTTTGTTTTATACATCCGCATTAAACACGCTTGAATAGCGATTGCGCTCCACTTAAACTTCCGCCGGGACGCCGCGCGTGATTTAATACGTCCGTTCGATTTACTCTTAGCAAAAAGGAGAAGAAACGTTGGCCGGCGTCTATCCGCGTTTGGAAAGCGTCGAGTTCGAGGACTGGGGCGCGAGCCGGATTGGCGGCAACTTCGACGGCGTCCCGCGAACGCTCCTTTACGTCGGCGCCCCGGACGCCTTGCGCGAAATCCTCCGCGCGATTCGTCGCGGACTCGGGCTCGTCAAAGAAGCGTTGACCCAGCGTTCAAGTCCGGTCTGCGACTGGGCGCGAAGCGGAAGCGCGACGCTTCGTTTCGCTTGCGGTTGCTCGCTTCGCCTCGAAGCCGTCCCGGGCGAGTTCGAGGAACATATGGCTTACGACGGTTACGAGGGCTGCGAGTTCGACACGCCGGAACGCAAGGAAGCGGCGTTCGTCTCGACCGCGACCGCTGAGTTTCTTTTATGCGAGAGCCATCGCGCGACGTTCGACAATCCGCCGGAGAACGAACTGCTCGACCTGCAACTCGATTATGTCGAGCGGTATTACAATCTCGAATCGCCGACGACGCTTTGCGCGGCGTTGTTTTTTCGTCGCGCCCTTCGCGGCGACGGGGCGGACGAACGGGTCGCGTTGGAAAAGAATTTCCACAACCTTGCGGAATTTCTCGCCGCGAAGAAGCGGGAAAAATGGACGGGGGACGTGCAATTAGTCGACGAAGCGCGGCGCGTCTTCCCCGACTTCGCAGGAATCGAAACCGTCAAAACGAAATTCGGCGAGGAAACCGTCGTTGACTTCCTCGGCGCGGAACCGGTCGACCTTTGCGGAATCCGCCCGCGCGAGCTGGCGTTCCTTGCGTTCCTCGCGTCCGTGATCGACATGCGACGAACGGCGTCAAAGAAATCGAACTACGCGTTCTATCCCGACGTTGACCGTTACTTTTCGCCGGGCCCGAAAGAGCGTCGGCGACCTCGGCGCTTACGTTATTCTTCGAACAAAAGTTCGTCCTTGATTTCGACGATTCGCAAACCGCCGTTCGGGCGAGTCGTCGCCGTTTGGGAACGCTCTAAGAAGACGGTTACACCTTCCGGAACGACGAACTTCGCAAACTCGCGATCCGCGGTTCGGGCGACAAAGTCGCAATGTTCGTCGAAAACTTCGAAACGGTAAAACGCGCGTTCTTTTATAATCAAACTCTCATAACAGGTTTTTGAAGAGCGCCTTACAAAACCTGGTCTTGTAGGCCGCGACGCGGACGGAAAAACGATTCTTCTCCAACGAAGGAAAAGTTCCGTCGTCGACCCGGAGTCGCGGGAGAAGGCGTGGACGTCGTTCAAGTTTTTTTGCGAACATTATCGCCCGGAGCGTTGTAACCGCCCTTGGTCGCCCGATCGCTTGGTCGTCATCGCCAACGCGGCGTTGGGAAGACGCCACTTTGCGGCGAGCAGGCGGCGCTCTTCGGCTACCGACGATACGTTCTTTTCAGCGACGCGACCGCCGGCGCGACGTGTTCGTCCTTCAATTCGATCAAGGCCGACCTCGACGCCAACGATCTAAATTGTTGACGACTTTCCGGAAATCTGTTATCCCATCGTCGAACTCAACGGCGCGGCGAACCGAGCGAGCGGTCGGCGCTTTGCGGGCGTTCAGACCAATATCGTTTGGAACAACGACCTCGTCGTCCTCCTGACGACGCCGACCAACGGCTCGCAACCGAATTACGGCGGGGCGTTCAGCTTTGCCGACGCGTCGAGAGAAGCCGCGAGCGGGCGATTTTAACGGGAATCAAGAATTAAGAAAGCGTTAAAATGTTTTTCCGAGAGGAAACAAAGACTCTTTGGGAGAGAAGTGACGGCGCAAGTTTGGAAGAAATTGCTTAAACGACGCTCGGCGAGGAAATCGCGTTCGCTGAAAAGAGAATTAGACGCCGCCTTGAGTTTCCGCCCGGGAATAGATTGGAGAAAGCCGCGACCGCGCCGACTTGCCCGCAATTCCGCTCGAGTTCGAGGCGTCGGAGTAACAAGCCGGAGCGAAGCGGTCGCGCCGAAATCTTTTCCGTCCGACAAAAATAATCGTGAAAACCGCGCTTGACTAATTGACGTCCGACGAAAATAAGGTATAATAAAAACGTTGGTTGAAGAGGTTTCAACCTGCTTAATTTCACATCCTTTTAGGAGAAAGAAATGAAAAGAGAAACTTGTTATTACGTTTACAACGACGATCAGACGATTTTTCAAACGACCGACAAGGCGAAAGCCGAGGAAGCGTTTGAGTCGGGAAAAAAGGTCGCCGAACTCGAGCGGACTGTTCTGACCGAGGACGGCGAAGATAGCGTCGCTATTCTTTTGACCCGCGTCTGGAAACGCGTTGAATAACGGATAACCGACCAACGCCGCCGTTCCGTTTCGGCGGGGCGGCGGTTCTTTTTCGAATTTTTACCGGACGGAGGACAAAAATGGGATTTGCCGAATTGCGCGAAAAATACGGTTCCGTTTCGACCGGGCGCGTCGTCGTCAACAAGGCGATTCGCGAAGAGATTCCGGGCGGCGGAAAGATTTTAGACTTGCTCGCCGAGTTCCGGCGTCGTCGGGAAGGGCGGCGGTACGACGACGAATTTTTTGAAAGCGTCTATCAAACGTTGACCGACGCGAACCAAGAGACCGCCGACGCGGTTCTCGGCAAGGAGTGGAAGCGATGACGACGAAAGTCCTGAAAGGGAAAACGCTAAGCCGTCTCTTCGACGACGCGGTCGCCGAAGAGACGGCGCGAGCGGAAGCGGCGTTGATCGCTCGACTCGGACGCAAGCCGCTTCCGGAGGGCGAAGCGCGGGAAGAGCGAACGACGATTCGCTGGAAAGCGGACGAGTTGGCGGAGATTCGTCGAATCGCCGGAGACGGCCCAATCGGCGAGACGATTCGAACGCTCGCGTTGGAGGCGGCGCGGGCGCGAAACGGCGTCGGTTGAGCGCCGAAGCCAACGGTAACCGTTGTTAGCGAGCGACGCGTCGGCCTTTTTCGATATATCCGAGTTGTTTTGCGTAAGGCAAACGTTAATTCGAGAAAGGGCCGTTTCGCGAAATAACGTCGGGCATTGGTTCGAGCCGGTCTCGTTTCTCGAATTTAGCGACGGCGAGAAGAGCGCGAAACCGCCGTTTTCGTTGAAGTTGACGCGAAAATGGCGGTTTTTGCGCGTTGGAGGCGAAAAAACGCCGTTTTTTCTTTTGCGTCGTCTTGACGCGGGCGGCGGCAAGACAACGCTTTTAAGCGCGTCTCCTTGGGCGGCGATTCGAAAGCTCAATCTTTCCTTGCCAAGGTCGACGGCGAAACGCAATCCGGCGTTTTTCCCCTTGCTAACGAAGTCGCCTTGAATCGTGTCGAGGCGCAACGCGCGCGCCGTTTGGCGAAGCGTTCGGAAGTCGACGCCGGTTTGCTTCGCGTAATCATTGAAAGTTGAAACGGGAACGCGTCCTTCTTTGGCGAACAGAAAATACGCCCAATCGTTGAAGGCGCGTCCGAGTTCGCCGTCCGCCTCCTTTTCGAAAAGACGAAACTCAGGTTGGCGGGGGATTTTCCAGACGTTGGTGCGGAGGTCTAAGTCGGGAAAGTAATGTCGCGCGGTTCGGTTGATAAAGCCGGAGTCGAGGCCCAAGGCGGCGGCGCGACGGTAAAGCGCCGCCGGGTTGACGCTCGTTCTGCGTCCGCGTTCCAAGCCGTCGGGGCGCGCCGAGACGACGTTCCAAATCCACGCGGCGACCAGCCGACCTCGGTTGAAGTTTTGATAATTGCAAGCGGTTTTCATTTTGCGGTTCCTCCTAACGCTCGCATTGTAACGGAAGAATCGGGGGCGGGAAATATTTTAACCGAGAAGGAAAGGGAATTGCGTTTCAATCCAAGAAGACTCGTCCAAGAACTTGAGTAAACGTTTTTACACCTAGGTTGCACTCGACGAGCTGAAACAGTTCGAATTCACAGAAACTACTAATACGCATATACCAACCCCCGAGATTTGTTACCTCCCCCCCCGAAAGTGGGGTGTAGCAGTTTTAGGGGGGTTGTACTATTTCTTAATATATATAATATAATATATAAATATAATATTTGAATATAATGAATAAAATAGAAAGAAACCCTTTTCCATTTAGA
>JAZQAP010000146.1:0-9567 GCA_045545275.1 Thermoguttaceae bacterium
AAACGGCGCTGCGCGACGTCAAGCGACTCGCGGCGCCTTTTCGCGTCAACTCGGACACCGGGATTCCGCAAACCTCGGAAGGGAAACTAGTTGCGGAGGTCGTCGACGAAGAAATCGCCGCGTCGCCGCATTGGTTGAAACGGTCGCAAGGGGGCGGCTCGGCGCCGGGCGTCGGCGTCGGGAGCGAGAATCGAGCGCAACGACAGCGCGAAGCGATGAAGGCGGGGAACTTTGCCGACGTCTTGCGACATTCGCCTCGGTCGAACGCGTCGCGACGTTGAGCGACGCGGCGTCAATGAACGAACGGCGAAGGAATTTTCGACAAAAAAAATAAGCGAAGACGCAAGCGCAAGTCGAACGAACGCAACGGTTGAGCGTTGAGCGACGGGAAGCGGCGAGCGTCGGAAAGGACGAAAAAAATGGCGGCGATTACGACTTACGACCTTTTGAACACGCGAATCGATCTCGGCGACGCCTTGTCGTGGCGTCGGGCGCAAGCTCCGAACTTCATTCGGCTTTTCGGCGCGCCGGTTACGACCGAAGTCGACGGGCAGGGGAACCCGATTCCGGTCGTCGCGACCGCGACGGAACACTGGTGGCTCGAGGGCGTTAATATGCCGAAAACCAAGACGTTTAAAGCGTTTGCGTATTCGGACGGCGTCGGGACTTTTACGGTCGATTCGGTCGCGGGGTGGAAGCCGGGCGACCTCTTCCACATCTTGGGCGACTCGGCGGTTTTGCGGGTTTCCGCGCTCGACGGCGAAACCGGAATCCGCGTCGCGTCGGTCGAAGCGGCGAACGGAAGCGACTTTCAGCTCGATACTTACGCGCCGAGCGGAGGCGGAACGCTCGTTTTCGACTCGCGCCCGATTCGCCAAGATTCGGACGACGGCGAGGATATGTTCCAGCAGTCCGGGAGCGAATCGAACTTCACGCAGATTTTCCGCGGCGACGTCGGGATGAGCGGGACGGCGCTCGCGGTCGACCAAGCGGGCGACGAAAACGACATGACGTACCAAGTCGAAAAGGCGATGGACGAAGTGATTCGGCGGATGAACTCGGCGCTCATTTTCGGGCCGAAGCGTCGCGGCGAAGGGCTCGCTAAACCCTCTTCGATGGGCGGTTTGTATCATTTCGGAACGCAGGAAGGCGGGCTTTCGCTCGCGCAAGTCGGGACGCCGCGCCTCTCGATCGGAATGATCAACCGCGCCGCGCAACTGATTACGGACGTCGGTTGCGTTCCGGACACGATCGTTTGCGGAACCGGGCAAGCGCAGGTGATTTCGACCTTTATGAACTCGCAAGTTACCGTCAATCAAGCGGATACGTCGCGCGGCGCTTACGTCGAACAGATCGTTTCGGCGGCGGGCGGGGTCTCGATGAAGGTCTTCGTCGAACCGGCGATTCCCGACGGCGACGTTTGGGTTTGCGACACGCGCGGCTTCAATTTGATTCCGCTTCGCGGGCGGGCGCTTCATTCGAGCCCGGCGACGAACCCGAGTTCCGACGGCGAACGCGCGAAGTTGATCGGCGAGTATACGGCGGAGTTCAAAAACGCGAAGCAGGCGCTTTGTCGCATCTCCGGCTTGATGAATTCCGCGCTTGCGATCACTCAATGACGCGAACGACGGAAAACGATTAACGACAACGGGTTGCGTCGCTCCGAAAGCGACGCGACATAGAAAGGCGCGAGGGGAAAATGGCGACGATTAAGATTCGCGAAAAGATGAAAACCGGGACGTTTCGGCGCGTAACCTACGAGGTCGACGGGCAAATCAAGTTTTGGGAGCGTCCGCTTACTTCGAGTTTCGAAACGATGATTAAGGAAATCGAAGCGTCGGAAAACGGTTCTAATCAAGAGGTTGCGGCGAGCGACGCGGCGTCGAGCGAAGAGCCGGAAAAGGACGACGTCGAAGAGGAAGCCGAAACGGAACGCCGGGCGGCGGCGCGAGCGGAGCGGCGAACGTCGCGAACGCGTCGCAAGTCGCGTAAAGAGGCGGAGAAAGAGTCGGAAGCCGAATCGACCGACGACGAAACGGAACGCGACGACGCGTCGGAAAACGCGGAAACGCAAGAGGTGGCGGCGGAAGGAAAGGACGAAGAGACGGAGAGCGAAGGCGACGACGCGGAAAGCGCGGACGAACTTCGAGCTTGGTAACTTCGGCGAATAAAGAGGATAGGGAAGCGGAACGATGAACGAACAAACGACGCCTCGTCTTACCGTCACGCTCGACGCGGCGGAACGATATTTTGCGACGCGGCTTCGAGCCGACCTTTGGCGCGAAGCGAGCGAGAGCGACAAAACGAACGCGTTGACGCAGGCGTCGTTTCTAATTTCCGGCGCTTTCTCGTTTTACGACGCGGCGTTTGCGCTCGACGAATCGACCGGCGAAGTCGTTTGGAACGCGCGAGTCGTCGCCGCCGTTTGCGAGGAGGCGCTTTGGCTTTTGCGCGTCGACCCGACGGAGTACCCGGAAGCGTTGACGTTGGGGCTCGCGGAGGCCGGAGCGGGGGGCGCGTCGGCGAAGTTCGACCGAAGTTTCGTCGCGCCAATGGTTTGCGCGGCGTCGAAAACGCTTGTCGGCGAACTCGGCGTCTTCCGCGATTCGAGCGAACTCGGGACGGCGAAAGCGACGCCGTTCGCTTGCTGAAAGCGCGCAACTCTTAGAAAAAACGTTGTTTAGCGAGCGTTTAAACGCGCGTTCGCGGCGATATTAAGGCGACGGTTGCGAAAGGAGCGGTATGGGCGTTTTGGATTCGGTTTTCAGCGGTCGGAAGGGCGTCGTCGCGATGTTGTCGCAAACGCTTGGCGGGGAAGCGATTGCGAAGATTGCGGTCGGGAAAACGACCGACGAGCGAACCGGCGAAATTCGGACGACGTTCGCGGAAAAACGGGTTCCTTTCGTTCCGGAAAACGCGATGCAAAACGAAGCGGCGTCGGCGGTTCCGGAGGGCGCGGCGAACGGTTTGCGACGCGTTGCGACCGAAATCGTCGGGACGGTTCCGGCGGCGTTTTTCGACGCGGCGCCGCGGGCGGGGCGCGATTTTTTGAACGTCGACGGCGTCGACTATCGGCTCGAACGGGTCGAAACGGTTCGCGTCGGGAACAAAGTCGTTCAATTTCGGTTGGTCGGCAAACGGTTGTAAAGAAAGCGGTTGCGATGGGAACGGCGAAAGATTTCGCGCAAGGGCTCAAACGGTTTAACGACGTCGCGCGGAAAAAGGCGACGCTGCGTCTTCGGCGCGTTTCGCAAAAGGCGCTCGAAGCGATCGTCGACGGAACGCCGGTTCTAACCGGTTGCTGTAAAGGGAATTGGAGCGTTTCGACCGACGGCGCGTTGAAGCGACAATTTGACGCGAAGAAGCTCGACCCGAACGGCGCGGCGACGGTCGCGGCGGGGAGGGCGAAAATTGAATCGGCGGTTCTCGGCGTCGCGGTATATATCGAAAATTCAACGCCTTACGTTATCAAGCTCGAAAACGGCGGAAGTCGCCAAAAACCGCCGGGGTCGATGGTCGCGCAACCGCTCGCGACGTTAAAGGCGGCGGTAGAAGCGGGGGCGACTTGACGCGATGCAAACCTTGAAAATACTCGACTTGATCGAAACGGCGGTTTTGTCGTTGCGGCTCGACGGCGTCGGGAAAGAGTCGATTTCGCGTCCCAACGTCGATTTTGACGTCGGCGATAAGTCGCTTGTTTTCGAGATTTCCGTCGGCGAATCGGAGGCGTTTCCGGAGACGGAAACGAGCGTTCGGTCGCGGCGCGTCGCGGCGATCGTCGTTTCGGGGCGGCTCGGCGAAGGGACGACGCGAATCGACCGCGTCGCGCAAGGGCTCGTCGACTTGTTCGCGCTTTATAACCCTAGACGCTGGAAGGGGTTTGCGTCGACGGAACGGGTTTTTCAGTCGCTCGACCTCAACGGCGGCGGGGAGACGTTGAAACGTTCGGCGGCGCTCATCGCGGGGGTTCGGAAAACGGCGCCGGGAATTTACGACGGTCGCGTTAAGTCGACCGTTTTCATTGATTTAGACGTTTGGGAGGAGCGTTATGGCGGGACAGGAACGATGGATTGAAAAGGGCGCCGGAGTCGTCCGAAAGAGCCTAATGTTGCGCGTCAAATTGACTTTGACGCACAAGTCGGCGAACAGCGGCGCGACGACGGAAGTCGGCGATTTTTACACGCTCAACTGCAAAACGAAGGGGGCGCCGTCTTTCGCCGACGCCTCGACTTGGACGGACGTGACGGACAATCCGAACGAGCCGACCGGGTACGCTTACGCCGGGAAGTCGGAACAAATCGAGACGATGGAGTTCCAAACGCGCTTCGTTCTTATGCTTGCGTACGACGAACTTTTGGAGCATATGAAGGCGGGGGACGTCTTCAGCGTTACGGAAATTTACGACGATCCGCTCGAAACCGAAATTTACGAAACGGAAACGCCGAATTGCGTCATTTGCGGGCTGACGATCGAGCCGGGCGATAACGGCTCCGAATCGACGATGACGATCAAGCTCTTGCCGGAAGGCGGTTCGGCGGAAAATATGCCGAAAACGACGACGAAGGCGCGGACGGGCGCTTGATAGGGGAAAATGTTTAACTTTTGCAAGGAAAGGGATTAGCGATGGCTTTCGATATTAACGAGTTTTTCAGTTCGCCGCAAATCGACGAGACGGCGACGGTCAAACGCGGCGCGACGGAGTTTCGCATTCGGCGCTTGAACGGCGCGGAGCGACTGCGTTTCAACGACCTTTCAAGTCAATACGACCGCACGGTTTACGCGTTGGGGCGCTGTCTTTTGAGCGGGCCGAACGACGCGCCGATCGGCGAGGCGAACGCCGTTCGATTCGTCGAGCGCTTTTCGGCGCTTTCCGACGCGCTCTTCGGCGATATTTTCGACTTGACGCAAAACTCGCTCGCCAAGGAAAGCGAAATTTGGGCCGAGGCGAAAAAAAACTCGAGTCCGGCGACGAATACGCAATCCTTAAACGACGCTACTGCAAGCGTTACGGCTTGAGTCCGGCGACGACGTTCGTCTCGCGTCGCGAATTGATCGAGGACGCCGTTTTCGCGGAGAGCGAGACGGACGGAAAATTTCCCGCCGACCGGAACGAAAGCGTCTTGTCGGCGATTTACTACGTCTTGACGCTACTTGCGGCGCGTCAAGGCGTAAATTACGACGAAATCGAACGTTACGCCGGAAACGTTCGAGCGACGCGCCCTCGGCTTTACGTCGAGCCGACGCCGGAGGAAATCGAACGGCGCGAAGAAGAGGAAACGCGGCGTTCTTACGCGTCGCGGCTTGCGCAAATCAAGCGGCGTCGGCAAAAGGCGGCGCAAGACGCGAACGACGAAGCGTCGAGCGCAAAGGTTGAGAATAAAGAGGTTGAACGATGAGCGATTCCGTTTCCACGTTGGCGCTTCGCGTCGAATCGGAGGCCGCCGTCCGCAATCTCGACCGCTTCGCCGACAAAACGCGCAACCTCGGGACGCTCGCGCGGTCGACCGCGCCAAGCGTCGCCGGGCTCTTCGCCGGTTCGCAAATCGCGCGTTTTGCGAACGATTGGTTAAAGAGCGCCGCCGATACGCAAGAGACGATCGGAAAGTTCGGCGCCGTCTTTGGTTACGCGTCGAAAGAAGCGCAAAAATACGCCGACGAATTGGCGCAATCTTTCAACTACTCGACGTCGCTGGCGCAAGATAAATTGGCGACGATGGCGGATATTTTCCGCAAGTCCGGCCTCTCGATGCAGGATTCGCTGAAATTCGCGTTCGATCTGAACAAGCAAGCGGCGGACTTGGAGGCGTTTACCAACTGCGCGGGGGGCTTGGAGCAAACGACGCGGGCCTTGACCGGCGCGATGCTTGGCGAAACCGAGATGGCTAAAACCCTTGGCGTCGTCGTTTACGACGCTTACGTCAAGGAGCAAATGGCGCAAGAGGCGCGGCAAGGGCTGAAATTTGCGACCGAGGCCGCCGCAAAAGCGCACGCGCGATACTCCGTTATAATGAAGCAGTCGGCGTCGGCGACGGGGCAAGTCGCGCGGGAGGCGGACAATTATTCGAGTCGGTTCCGGGTTTTGCGGGCGCGGAGCGAAGATTTGCGCGGCTCGCTCGGGGAAGCGTTGATCGAACCGGCGACGCAACTCGTTTCGGCGGCGACGCTTGCGATTGAGAAGTTGAACGCGCTTGATTCGACGACGCGGAATTTTTTAGTCGTCGGAGGGCTTGCGGCGGCGGGCTTGGCTTCGCTGGGCGCCGCGGTCGCGCCCCTTGTCGGCGGGCTTGCGCAACTCGTCGCGGCGAAGAAGTTGGCGACGGTCGCGGCGCGAGAGACGGCGGCGAGTTCCGGCGTCGAGACCGTAGCGCTGGGAACGGAAACGGCGGCAAGGACGGCGTTTACGGCGACCGTCGAGACAGAGACGGCGGCCCGGGGCGCGGCGACCCTTGCGATGAGCGCGGGAACGGCGGCGGTCGAGGAGGCGACGCTTGCGCTCGGAGCGGAAACTTCGGCGCGGGGAGCGCTTACTCTTGCGATCGAAGCGGAAACTTCGGCGCTCGAACGAAACGCGGCGGCGCGAGCGGTGTCGCAAAACGAGGGAACGCAACCGTTTAGCGGAAACGTCGGCGGAACCGGCGCGAAATCGGGGAAAAAAACGCGCGCCAAAGGAGGGGCGGCGTCGGGCAAACGCGGCGGCTCGAAGAAAGGCGGCGCGACGGCTTCCGGAACTTTCGGCGCGGTCGACGTTTACGACGTCGCGGAAGATTGGGCTCCGTCGAAAAAGAAAAGTTCTTTCGGCGGAGCGGCAAGCGGAAAGTTCGAACGCGTCGAGGTTTACGACTTGGCGGGCGACGCGCCGTCCGGCGGAATTTACGGCGTCGCGGAAAATTGGACGCCCGAGCAACCGAAGAAAAAGACGAAGCGAAAGCGTTCCAACGTCGACGTTTACGAAACGGAAGACGACCGGCGAAAGCGCGAGGAGCGCGACGCGAACGACGAGAAAAAGCGCGAGCGCAAGGAACGCGGCGCGAAAATCAAGAGTCGACGCGAGGAAAAACGCGCGGCGAAAATCGAATGGCGACGCGGCGAACGGGAGAAGCGCGAAAAGTTCGAGGCCGACGACTTGGCCGCGATCGTCGAAGAATGGCGCGTCGGTCGCGACCGGAAACTGAATCCGAGCGGGCCGCAACCGACGGCGTTTCAACGCTTTTTGAACGAAACGTTCGACGAGGCGCCGACGAACGCCAAGGCGGGGAAAATCCGTTCGACCTTCGAAGCGCGTCGCGAAAAAGCGCGTTCGGAACGTCGCGAATCGCATTCGGCTTGGCGCAATATGCGTTCCGGCAAGGGCCCGAGCTGGATCGGCGTCGACGATTTTTCTTACGGGCGCATCGGAAAGAAGATCGCGGGGAATCGCAGGGGCGGCGCGCTCGGAAAGATTGGCGGCTCGGCGCTTGGGAAAGTCGGAAAGGCTTTAACGACGGCGTTTGCGCCGGTGAAAAAGTTCCTTGGGCCGCTTCAAAAGTTCGGCGCGGCGCTCGGCGGCGTCGTTACGCGAGTTTTGGGGGCCGTTCCGATCGTCGGCAAGTTCGCCGGGATTTTGGGACGTTTCGCGGCGTTCGGCGGGCCGATCGGGGCGGTCGTCGGCGTCGTCGCGGGCGCGCTCGAATTTTTCCGGAAAGCGCCGGAGAATTTGGAAGTCTTTTTGCACGAAGGACTTCCGATGTTGAAAGAGTTTGGCGGCAAGGCGATCGAAGCGCTTGTCGCCGGTTTCAAGGGCGCGGTCGATTGGGGGAAAGGCGCGATTCTCGGCGTCGGCTCTTGGTTTAGCGGGGCGATTCTCGGCGTCGGGCAAACGTTCAAGCGCTTGGCCGGGTTCGAAACGGAGGCGACGCGGGCTTATCGCCTCAACAAGCAAATTGAAGCGGCGAACGAGGCGCGGGCGCGGCTTTTGGCGGCGGAAGAAGCGCAACGAGCGGCGGAAGCGAAGACGTTGAACGCGCAAGCGTCGGCGCGCAAGTCGAAGAACGACGCGAAGATAGGTCGAGCGGCGGAGCGCGAGGACGACGTCGTTAAGGAAGGGCAAGCGCGGGCGACGCTCGATCAAACCGAAACGGATATTAAGAAGAAAGAGGGAGAACTCGGGCAAGCGCAAGAAGACGTTCAAAAGTTCGGCTCGTTCGTCGCGAGCGCCGAAAAATACCTCGGGCAATTGAGCGTCGAAGAGAATAAAGTCGCTTTCGACAAGAACTTAACGGACGAGGAAAAGCAAGCGCGCAAGGCGGAAATCGACGCCAAACGAAAGGACGCGCTTGGGAAAAAGGAGGCTTGGGCGAAGGAGCGCGACGCGGCGTCGGAACGAGCGGGAACGCTTGCGACCGAACTCGCCGACTTGAACGCGAGTTGGCAAGAGCAGGGCGTCGCGCTCGACGAGTTGCAAGCGACGATCGCGGAGTCGACGCGGGCTTTCGAAGACGATCAGCGCGAGTTCGCGAAGACTCGCGCCGATAACGCCAAGTCGTTGGAAACGTTCGACTTGTCGCGTCGCGTCGAACTTGCTCCGACGGCGGCGGCGAAAGAAACCGCGTTGCAAGCGAACGTCGACGCGAACGCGCGAGCGGTCAAGGAGGCGGAAGACGCCGGGACGAAGGCGCAAGAGCTGAACGAGAAGCTAAAGACCGATAAGGCGCGGTTTGAGAACAAAGACGCCGCCGACGCGATCGCGAAGCTGAAAACGTTGGCGGAGAGCGGCGACGATACGTCGCAAGACGGGCTTTTAGCTTTTGAAGCGGCGAAGCTAAAGTTGCAAGGCGCCGGGTACGACTATTCGGACGCGACGTTTGCAAACGGCGGCGCGACGCGGCTTTACGAGAAAATTATCGCCGACCGAGAAGCGGAGGCGAAGGCGCTCGAAACGACGACGCGAGAACGAGACGAAGCGCAAACGAAGGCGAACGGGCTCGAAGCCGCGCGCGGCGCCTTGGCGACGTCGCAAGACGCGTTGAAGGATTTTCGAACGGAACGCGCCGACGAAAAAACGGAGCGAAAACGAGCCGACGACGAACGCGAACGGGAGCGGGCGAAGATCGACGAAGGACTCGCCGAAACGTCGCGCAACGCTTGGTACGACCGACGTTTACGCGGGGCTACCAACGCGGAAAAACTGTCGATTCTCGGCGAAAAAGGCGCGGTCGAGTCGGCGGAGTCGCAGGCGAAAATGCGCGATCAACTCGGGCAAATCAACGCGCTCGACGCTAAAATAACGGCGCTCGACAACCTCGACGCCGCCGGGATGTTGAACGAGACGCAACGCAAGGAACGAGAACGTTTGCGTTCCGATCGCGACCGACTTAAAAGCGAGTTCGACGAAGAGCGAACGAGCGAATTGCAGAACCGAATTGCGAACGAAAACGAGCGTTACGCCGCGGCGCAAACGTTGGCGGAGGAGCAAACGAAACCGTTGCGGGAACGACTTTTAGAACAATCGAAGGTCGAAAAGGAGGCGCGCGGGCCGGTTGAAGGGCAAAAGGCGGTCGCGGCGGGGTCGTCGGAGGCGTTTCGGGTCGC
>JAZQAP010000147.1:0-5018 GCA_045545275.1 Thermoguttaceae bacterium
TGATCGTCGCTTTTTCCCTTTTGAAACGTTTTCGACGACTCGACGCGGTTTTGAGCGTCGCGATTTTCCTCTTCGCGGCGGCGTTTTTGAACTTTTTCCCCGGAATTTCATTCGCAACGCCCGTTCTTAAAAGCGTTTGCGTCGGATACGCGGCGGTAATCTCCGTTATGCTCGGCAAGGCGACCGGCAATTTCGCCGCGTCGCGAACCGTTGCCAACGGGGCGTTTGCGTCGGGCGCGTTCCTCTTTTTCTTCTCCGATATGATGTTGGCGCTCAACGTTTTCGTCGGTCGCTGGGCTTGGACGGACGCGGCGTGTTTGGCGACGTACTTCCCGGCGGTTTACCTCTTGGCGTTTTCGCTTTACATCAAGTCGCAAGAACAAAAAAACGACGGCGAACGTTCCAACGAAAACGCCGAACGCTCGCCGTCCTAAACGCCCTTCGACGCTCGTCGAAAGCCGTCGTCGACGCCGCGTCAACCGCAAAACACTAAGCCGTTATTTTGCAACGCCTTAAAAAACGTTTAACGCAATCCCGGATAGCGCGACCGAACGTCGAGTTTTTCCGTCAGCGCGCCGACGTCGACCGCGTCGACCGGAACGTCGTCGCGAGCGGCCCAAGCGGCGGCGAGTCCGGCGGCGTTTCCGAGCTGAATCATCGTCCGTTGGAGGCGGCAACTCGACGCGGCGATCTTGCTGAACCCCGCGCCCCGGCAAGCGACGAGCAAATTTTGCGGCCCGGGCTCCGGAATCAGACAGCGAAACGGGACGCCGTAAGCCGTTTTGACGCTCGAAAGCGCCCCGCCTTCGCCGTGTATATCGCAAGGATGGTCGGCGACCGCGATCATATCGTCGTGTTTTTGCGCGTTCCAACCGGCGGCCAAGTCGGCTTCGACCAAGACGTATCTCGTTCTAACGCGGTAACTTTCGCGAATCCCCAACATCGGCGCAATCTCGACCAGCTCGTAATTCTCGAACCCCGGTTGACTCTGCAGCCAACTCCAATGGTTGCGGACGATTCGCTCCGAACGCCTCGACGCCTCGTCGTATCCGAGTTCGATCAACGCGGCGCCGGGAAGCGTCGTCAACATATTGACCGTTCGCGGGCCGTCGATCCAACCGGAGACGTAAGCGCATTGCGGGAAAGAAGTTCGGTCGGACGGCGCGACGATTTCCCGCTTCGGCTTGTCGCGCGGCTCGACCAAATAACAGCGGGCGATCGCGTTCAATCGCAACGTTTCCGCCCCGCCGGTCGTTCCCTTCGCCGAACCGTTCGCCGTCGCGAGCGTCGCGTCGTCCGGCGCGCCGATTTCGCCGAAACGCGATTTTGGGTCGACGCCGAGAAACGTTTCGCAACCGACCGCCCGGCAAAGGAAAACGTCGCCGGTCGAGTCGACAAAAACGTCGGCTTTAACTCGAACGACGGAGCCGCTTAGCGTTCGCGCCAAAACGCTCTCGACCCGCGTTCCGTCGGCGCTTTTTTCCGCTTGGAAAAAGGTCGTTTCGTCGAGAATTTCGACGCGCCCCGTCTCCGCCAACATCTCGCGAACCGCCTTGTCGAACGCGCTCGGCAAAAACGCGACGCTCCGATACCCGCCTTCCGGAGGGTTCGCCCGAACGAGCGAATTCTCGTAAGGCTCCGCGTCGTCGACCATCTTAAACCCCATTGGCGCTTGGATTTGATGCGGGCTCTCCTTCGCGACCCCGGCGCCGCCGTCCGCCTTCATTCGGTCGAAAAGCTCCCGCGCAATTTCGTCGCCGGGCCCCCCTTCCCAGTTCGAAACGAAGGCGTTCGTCCCGGTTCCGCCGAGCCGCTTTTGCCGCTCGATCAAAACGACGTTCGCCCCGGCTCGCGCCGCCGAAATCGCCGCCGCGCAACCGGCGCTCCCGGCCCCGACGACGCAAACGTCCGCTTCCAGTTCGCGGTCGGGCGTCCCGTCGAAACGCGGCGTCGCCAAAACGTCCCAAGAATCCGGCGCTTTCGGCCCCGACGTCGGCGACAAATCGAGCGCGTATTTTTGCGTCAACGCGTCGCGCAACCGCTCGACCTCCGCTTGCGACGCGGCGCCGTTCAAGAGCGAAACTTCCGAAATCGCGCCGCGCCAAGAGAAGCTCGCGCCCGGGAAGTCGAGTCCGCCGATTTGAATTTTCTCGCTCCAAACCGGGAACGTTAAAGGCTTTGCGTCCGACTCGACCGTTTCCTTGCCGACGGTCAAGCGGACGCGGCTTTTCCCGTCGAGCGTTTCGAAAACGGCGGCGACGAAGACCGGTTTGCGATAAGGCGCCGGAACGCAAGCGGCGACCGTTTCGCCCTTTACGTCGCGAACGATAAAGCGGAAGCGGTCGTTTTCGTCGACGTCGAGTTGAACGAGCGGAACCGCCGCGTCGCGGGACGCCAAAACGCCGATCGAAAGGGGTTCGCGAACCTCCGCGACCGCGACGAGCGTCCAAGCGGGCGACGTTCTAAACGCTTGCGGCGTCGCAAGTTCGAACCGCGCGCCGTCCAGCTCGACCGCTCGCTTCTCCGGCGAATAAACGGCGTTTCCCCGCGCCGCCGGCGCGACGTTTCGCCCGCTTTGCTCCGCTCCGGCTGAATCGGCTGAATCGTCGGAAAAACCGAAACGCCAACCGACGCCGCCGTTCGCGTCGCCGACGAACGCGTCCGGCTCCGCGACAAACGTTAACGCCGCGTCGGAAACGTCGCTCCCGGAATCGTTTAAGCAAGAAGCGTTAAACGAAACGCCCCCGCCGTTCGCCGACGCCGCCGCGAACCCAAGAACGAAAACGCCCCAAACGCCGAGCGCGACGCCTCGACGAAGCCCCCTTAAAAGACGCATTTTAACCTCTTATTCCGCAACGCGTTAAAATCCGACGCCAACCGGCGCGCCGTCAAATCGCCAAACGTTCATTCGGCGGCGAACGCCGCCGAAACGCCGGGGCGGAACCTTGCGTTAAACTCGTCGACGACCGCTTTCAAACGCGGCTCGATTCGCTTCGCGTACTCGGCGCGCCAAGTCGCCGGAATCGATTCGACGCCCCAAAACGCCTCGGCGACGGCGCCCGCGACGCTTCCCATCGTGTCCGCGTCGCCGCCGAACGCGACGGCGAGTCGCACCGCTTCTTCGAAGTTTTTCGCGTCCAAAAACGCCGTCAACGCGGGCGGAACCGTCCCGGCGCTCGTCGCGTCAAAGGTGTAACCGGGCCGAATTTCGTCGCAAGTTCGCGACATATTGTACCCGAATAACTTTTCAAGCGAACGCCGCATAAAGTCTTTGCTCTCGCCGTTTCGCGCCCAAAAGATCGCCGCCGCCGTCGCTTGCGCCCCCTTGATTCCCTCGACCGAGCCGTGCGAACAGCGCGCGCTCCGCTTCGCCTCCGCCAACGTTTCGTCAAGCGTTCCGAACGCCCAGCCGACCGGCGAAATCCGCATCGCGGAGCCGTTCCCTTCCCCCTCGAACGTTCGATCCGGCTCGCGGTACCAACGCATAAAACTGTCGCCGTAACCCGCGTTCGGCTCGAAACTTTCGGTCGGGAACCAACGCGGCCAACGTCGGTACGCCTCCGGATAATCTTCGCAACGCAGAATCGCGTCGGCGGTCGCGACGGTTAAAACGGAATCGTCGGTAAAGTTCGAATCGATCGTCCAAGCCTCGAAGTCGGTTCGCCGCGTCGGGCAAAACTCGTACACGGAGCCGACCATATCGCCGATAATCGCGCCAATCATTGCCGCGCCTCCTTAAATCAATCGATGAATAAAGATAAAACGCTCGTTCGCGCTCGCGCTCGAAAGAGCCGGGCCGCTTGATAAAAACAAAAAACGCGCGGCGCCGCCCAAAAGCGAACGATTCCCAAATCAAGATAAATTCTATTATAAACGTCGCGACGCCAAAAATCAAGCAAAATTTTCGACGTCGCGCCGTCAAAAGCCAAAAAAGAACGGGAACGTCAAAGCGCAAACCGACAATTTCGGCGCAAGACATTCAAACGTTTTTCAGATTATTCAAAGCGTCTTTTCTTCGACGCGCCGTTTCACCCCGGAAACTTCGCCTCGAACGCGTCGACGACTGTTTTCAACCGCGCGCCGAGACGTTCTAAAGCGTTTTGTCGCCAATCGTTCGGAATCGACGCGGCGCCCCAAAACGCTTCGGCGACGCTCCCGGCCATACAGGCCAACGTGTCCGAGTCGCCGCCGAGCGAAACGGCGAGCCGAACCGCCTCTTCAAAGTCGGACGCGTCTAAAAAAGCCGTTAAGGCTTCCGGAACCGACTTTCCGCAACTGCATTCAAAGCAATAATCGGGCCGAATTTCGTCGCAAGTTCGCGACATATTATAACCGAAATTTTCCGCGATCGAACGTCGGATAAATTCTTTGCTCTCGCCGTTTCGCGCCCAAAAGATCGCCGCCGCGACCGCTTGCGCCCCCTTAATTCCCTCCGGGTGGTTGTGCGAACAAGCCGCGCTCCTCTCCGCCTCCGCCATCGTTTCTTCGAACGTCGCGAACGCCCGACCGACCGGCCCGACTCGCATCGCGGAACCGTTCGTGTAAGCGTTGTACGGAGCCGGGTTTTCGATGAAAATCCACCTGCTAAACGACCGACTAAACCCCGCGTTCGGGAAAAGTCGCCCCCATTTTTGGTAAGACGCGGCGTAATCGCCGTCGGTCAAAATCGCCTCCGCCGTCGCGACCGTCAAAACCGAATCGTCGGTAAACCGCGACTCCGAAGTCCAAACGGGAAAATCGGTCGTCTTCTCTTGAAAAAAACCTTCGTAAGCCGAACCGACCATATCGCCAATAATCGACCCCAACATCGTTCGTCTCCTTTTGGCGCTCGACTTAACCGCTTTCGCAAAACGCGGCGCGCCGTCGAGCCCTAATAAATTATCGCTATTTCCGAAACGGCGCTCGACGCGCGAGCGTTTCCGTTCCGATAAGTTCTAATAAATATGGCTCGTTGTTTTGCGAAAATTGCCGATTTTTTCAAAAAAAAGTCAAAAAAAGTCAAAAAAAGTCAAAAAAAG
>JAZQAP010000148.1:0-6927 GCA_045545275.1 Thermoguttaceae bacterium
CCTTGGGAGTTGGTCGTCGTCGGAGGGGGCCCCGCCGGGTTGGCCGCCGCGGTCGCCGCTTTCGACTCGGGCTTGAAACGCGTTTTGATTCTCGAACGAGAAAACGAACTCGGCGGCGTTCTTAATCAGTGCGTTCACAACGGTTTCGGTCTCCGCCGTTTCAAGGAAGAGCTGACCGGGCCCGAATACGCCGGACGCTTTATCGACGAGATTAAACAACGCGAAATCGCCGTCGAGTTGGAAGCGACCGTTTTGGACGTCGCCCGCGAAGACGGTTCCGACGCCGCCGACGCTCCGCTCGTTATCCGCGCCGCGTCGCCGACGTTCGGCTTCCGAACGATTCGCGCGAAGTCGGTCGTTCTCTCGACCGGTTGCCGCGAACGCACCCGCGGCGCGATCGGCGTCCCGGGCGACCGTCCGAGCGGCGTTTTCACCGCGGGCGCGGCGCAACGTTACGTCAACCGCGAAGGCGAGCAAGTCGGCCGTCGCGTCGTCATTCTCGGCTCCGGCGACATCGGTCTCATTATGGCGCGCCGCTTGACGCTCGAAGGCGCTAAAGTCTTGGCGGTCGTCGAGTTAATGCCGTATTCGAACGGTTTGACGCGCAACGTCGTCCAATGTTTGCAAGACTTCGATATTCCGCTTTACTTGGCGCACACGGTCGTTCGCGTCGAGGGCGACCGCCGCCTTGAAAAGGTCGTCGTCGCGAAAGTCGACGAAAAACGCGCGCCGATTCCCGGTACGGAAATCGAATTCGACTGCGACACGCTTCTCCTTTCGGTCGGTTTGATTCCGGAAAACGAAGTCGCCCGCGCCGCGAACGTCGAAATCGACCGCCGCACCAACGGCCCGGTCGTTTCGCAACGCCGCGAAACGTCGATACCGGGCGTTTTCTCTTGCGGCAACGCGTTGCACGTTCACGACTTAGTCGACTTCGTTTCGGAAGAGGCGGAAGAAGCCGGTCGCAACGCCGCCGAATTCGTTCTCGGAACCGCGCCCGCCGCCGACGCCGCGACGCCGATCGCCGTTCGCAACGGCGCTTACGTCAATTACGTCGTTCCGCAACGCCTCGACCGCGACGCGCTTCCGGAGCAAATTCCGCTTTTCTTGCGGGTTTCGAACAATTTCGCGAACAAGCGTCTCGTCGTTCGCGCCGGCGACGCTTCGGGCCCGATTTTGAAGGAACTGCGCCGTCAACGCGTCGCGCCCGCCGAAATGGAGCGAATCGTTTTGACTCGCGACGCCGTCGCCGGTCTCGACGTCGCCGAAATTGTCGTTTCGCTCGAAGATTAACGACGCCGGAATATCGCTCGGGGAAGTCAAAATCCCTTGCCAACGCGGCGAACCGTTCGTTTTGAACCGTTCGCCGCGCCGCTCTCTTCTCCCCTGCTTCACTATCCCGCCTATTTTAACGTCCGTCGCCCGATTTAAGGAGTTCGAATGCCGGAAATTCGCGAATTGTCGAAGAGTATGATCAACAAAATCGCGGCGGGCGAGGTCGTCGAGCGACCGGCGAACGTTGTGAAGGAACTCGTCGAAAATTCGGTCGACGCCGGAGCGAAGCGAATCGAAATCGTCGTCGAAAAGAGCGGTTCCGACCTGATCAAAATCGTCGACGACGGTTGCGGGATCGCGGCGGAACAGCTCGTTTTGGCGTTGTCGCCGCACTCGACGAGCAAAATTTCCGAAGCGGACGACCTTTTCCGCATTCATACGCTCGGTTTTCGGGGCGAAGCGCTCGCGTCGATCGCCGAAGTCAGCCAACTCGTTTTGAGCAGTCGAACGGCGGACTCGGAAGCGGGCGCGCAAATTCGGAGCGACGGCGGCGTTTTCGACGAAATCGTTCCCTGCGGACGCCCGGTCGGAACGACGGTCGAAGCGCGCAACATCTTCTTTAACGTCCCGGCGCGGCGCAAATTTTTGAAGAGCCCGACGACCGAATTCGGGCATATTTCCGAAGCGGTCGTTCGGATCGCGCTCCCTCGCCCCGACGTTCATTTTATTTTAAAGCACAACGGTAGAACGGTTTACGACCTTCCCGCGACCAACGACCGCAAGGAGCGAATCGGGCGCGTTTTCGGTTCCGACGTCGCGACGCGTCTCGTCGAGATTGAAAGCGAATACAAAAACGTCAAAGTAACCGGTTTCGTCGGGCTTCCCGATTTAAGCCGCGGTTCGCAAAGCCTTCAATATATTTTCTTGAACGGGCGGCACATTCGCGACCGAGCCCTCCAACACGCGCTGACCGAAGCGTATCGCGGGCTTCTCGTTTCCGGGCGACACCCGGTCGCCTTTTTGAATATCGCGACGCCGCCGGATTTTGTCGACGTGAACGTTCACCCGTCGAAGTTGGAAGTCCGTTTCGTCGACGGTCAAGCGATTTACGCGAGCGTTTTGGGCGCGATTCGCGACAAATTTTTACGCTCCGACTTGACGAGCCGTCCAAACGACGCCGAACTCGACGCCGCCGCGCGCCGAACGCAAACCGCGTTCGCCAAGGACGCCGCGCAAGAGCGTTCCTCGTCGTCCGAATCGACGAATCGCCCGACGCCCTCCGCCCTTTCCGCCGGTTCGACGTCCGCCGACGAACCGAGCGCCGAAGTTCGCGAACTCCGTTTCGTTCCCGACGTCGATTCCCGCGACCCGATCGCCGCGCTCGACGAAAGCGTCGCCGAGGAACGCCGCCGCGACGTTCTCGGTTGGCTGACCGGCAAGTCGAAAACCAACGCGGCCCGGTCGAACGAACCGGCGAAAACGCCCGTCGACTCGCGCTCGCCAAACGCGGCGAACTCGCCGACGCCGTCGCGTTTCGATTCGCTTCAATCGATCAAACCACCTAAACCGCTTAAATCGCCTAATCTATCCGATTCGGACGTCGTCGACGCCGCAAACGCCGCGCTCGACGAAGCGGCGGCCCTCGACGCGTCCCCAAGCGACGCGTTTCCGCAACGTTCCCGAACGCAAACGCCGAGTTTCGGTCTCGGCGGCGCTTCCGAATTTCGCAAATTTCCGCCCCTCGCCCCAAGTTTTTCCGCTCGCGGCGACGCGCCGAAATCGTCGTCCCCAACGTCGGAATCGACGTTCAAACCGGGAACGTTCGGCGGAACGCGCGATTTCGACGCTCCCGCCGCCGACAAATCGCCCGACTCTCCCAAATCCCCCGTTTTATCGCGCTCGAACGCCGATTCTCCGAACGCTGCGTCGTCAAACGCCGATTCTTCGGAACCCAACGCGCCGTCAAAGTTAACGCAACCGCAATTTTTTAACGCGGAAGAACTCGCCGAACCGGTCGCAAACGCCGCGACGCTTCGCGAACGGGTCGCCGCCAACAACGCCGGTCGTTTCCGCCCGAACGTTCCGCTCGAAAATCAGGTCGCGTACAACGCCGCCGGAAAACCGGTCGTTCAAATTTGCCGTCGTTATTTGGCGATGGAAGCGAAAGGCGGTCTCGCCGTCGTCGACCAACACGCGTTGCACGAACGGATTCTTTACGAACGGTTGAAGGCGAACTTTTCCGCCGGAAAACTCGACGCGCAACGTCTTCTCGTTCCGGAAGTCGTCGATTTGACGCCGACGGAACATCCGGTCGCGCTTGAAAATAGAGAACTTTTTGCGAATTTAGGGATTTTAGTCGACGATTTCGGCGGGTCGAGCGTCGTCGTCAACGGGTATCCGGCGATTTTGCGCGCCGCGTCGCCGTCCGAAATCTTCCTCGCGGCCCTCGCGACCCTTCAACGGAACCGCGGAAAGCTCGAACGCGCCGACCTCCTCGACGAATCGCTCAAGCAGATGGCTTGCAAAGCGGCGATTAAAGCGGGCGATTCGCTCCGCCCCGACGCGATCGTCGAGTTAATCGCCGCCGCGGAAGAAGAGCTGCAGTCGCACCATTGCCCTCACGGGCGCCCGTCGACGCTCGTCTTTTCCGTTCAAGAAATCGACAAATTATTTAAGCGTCAATAAACGCGACAAAATCGAAACCGCGCCGTCCACAAAGTCGACGCGGTTTCTTGTTTCTTCCCCTTTTAACGTCTTTTCAACGCAAAAACGGCGAACGTCCGCTCGACGCTCGCCGTTTTCTTGTTTTTTCATCGACTCTCGCGCCCCAAACCGCGACGTCGACTAATTATCGTTCGCTCAATACCAATATTGTTCCAAGCAAGGTTGATTCTCGTAAAGCCAATGCCGGATGAATTGACGGTCGGCGACGAAACTTTCGTCGACGTCGTCGAGCGTCGACACGTCGTGTCCGACAACGAGAACAACGTCCTCCGGCCCGGCTTGCGACAACGCCCAAATAATCGCGTCTTTACGGTCGGCGATAACGCTCGCTTTTTCCGGATTTTTAAACCCGTGCAACAAGTCGTCGAGCGTTTCCCGCGCTTGCGCTTGCGGCAAATTACCGCGAGTAACAACGACGTAATCGGCGGTCGACTCGGCGGTTCGCCCCATTAACGGACGCTTGCTGCGGTCGGAATCGTTCGGCGCGCTCAATACGCAATAAATCGCTCCGGTTCCGGCGACGCTGCGAAGCGTTTCTATCGTTTCGTTCAACGACTCCGGCGAACTCGCGCAATCGAGGTAAACGCCGAACGGTTGACCGCAGTCGATTTGCTCCATTCGCCCCGGTATGTACTCGACGCGTTCGACGCCGCGCGCGATCGTTTTCAAGTCGATATTCCAAGCGACGCCTAAAGCGGCGGCCGTCAAGCAGTTGTAAATATGTTCTTTCCCGACGATACGCGAACGAACCGGCGCGCCGTCCGTTCCGGCGACGATGTAAAACGTTTGTTCGCCGCGTTGTCGTTCGACCGGACGCCCGGCGACGTCGCACTCGGTCGGCTGAATCCCGATCGTCAACGTCGGACAATTAATCAAGTGCAACGCCGCGTCGGTAACTCGGTCGTCGACGTTGCAAATCGCGATCGCGTCTTTCTTCAAATAGTCGAAAATCCGCATTTTAACGCGACGATATTGGTCGACGGTGCGGTGATAGTCGAGGTGGTCGCGGCGCAAATTGGTCAAACAGACCGCGTCAAATTCGACGCCTTCGAGCCGACGTTCGGCCAACGCGACCGACGACGCTTCGATAATCGCGCAACCGCATCCGTTGTCGACCATTCGCGCCAACAATTCGGCCAACGCGGCGGGTTCCGGCGTCGTTTCGCTAAGGGGCGCCAACTTTTTCCCGTCGTAAACGCCGAGCGAACCGATCAACCCAACCGAACGACCGGCTTCCGCCAACATCCCGCCGACGATATACGACGCCGACGTTTTTCCGGCGGTTCCGGTAACGGCGATCGTCTTCAACTTGCGCGCCGGAAAGTCTTGGAACGCTTGGCAGGTTCTCGCCCAAACGGAACGCGGATCGTCGACAAAAACGACTTGAAACTCGCCGTCTTCGGTCGCGACGCCGCTTTTTTCAAGCGCGGTCGCCAGTTTCGCCTCCCAATCGCCTTTCGCGACGACGGCGGCGACCGCTCCGTTGGCGGCGGCGGTCGTTATCGCGTCGAACGCCGCTTTTTCGTCGGATTCTCGACAGACGAAGAGCCCGTCGCGAAACGTTTCGCTCGCGTCGACGCCGCAAGAGGCGATCGGCGTCTCGCGGTAAGGCGCGACGTTTTCCCCTTCGAGCAAGACGGCCAACGAAATCGGCGTTCCGTTTCTAGGTTGAATCGACATCTGCAAAAATCCTTCGTCGTTGCGTCGGTCGAAACCGACAAACTCAAAATTCGGCGCGCACCGAAACGCGTCTTTTTTTATTATACGCAATCGCCTCGCAAACTTCAGCGCTTAGACGCGGATTTAGAGGCGTTTTTTTCAAAATTTTTCTTTTTTTTCGCGCAAAACCGCTCGTTAACGAACGCGACGTTAATCTCGGCAAACTAACGAAAGTTTGCGGTTCGTCGTTTATCGGCTCTTCTTTCCGCAACCTTCCGCGCTTCGCGCCCTTGTTTTCTTTTCGTCGAGATGATAAAAAAAAGCGGGGCCGACGTCAAGACGATTTTTTTCTCCGAAACCGCGCGCCGCCCCATTTTTTTCGATATTTCACGCGACGCAGACGATAAACTCGACGCCGTCGTTCGACTCTTCGTCGACGCCGCAAAACGCGTCTTTTCACCGCCCGACGCAAACCTCCCAACTTATTATTTCCAACGTTCGCCTTAGTCCGGTTTCGTTCGTTTTATTTCGCGCATTTCTCCCCAATCCCCTATTTTTTCCATTTTCGCCGTCGTCAAAGCATTTCGAGCGGGTCGACGTCGACAATCCAACGGACGTCGCGCGGCGCTTTCGGTTTCGAGTCGACAACTCGACGCGCCGCTTCCCGCAAGAGCTCGCCGGGCGAACCGATCGTTTGCAGGTGAAACCGGTATTCGCCGCGCAATTTCGCAAAGGGCGCCGGGGCCGGGCCCAACGTTTTCGCCAACAAAGGCGGTCGGCGGCGCGGTTCTTGCGTTACAATATTCCGTCCCGCGGCGTCGCGACTCGTTCGCTCGGCGTCCTCGTCGTCGGTCGACGGCGCCCGACGCTCCGGCGGAACGAACCCGAGTTCCTCGTTGACGGCGCGACAAGCCGCTCGCAACTCCGCCCCCAACGTCTTCGCAAACTCCGCCGTCTCCCGTTCGTCCGGGCCGCGAACGACGAACCTAATCGCCGAGAAAAACGGCGGATACGCGAACTTGCGCCGCTCGGCGAGTTCTTCTCGCGCAAACCCCAAATAGTCGGCGACCGTCGCGGCGCGAATCGCCGGATGCTCCGGATTGTACGTCTGCACGACGACTTTCCCCTCTTTCTCGCCGCGTCCGGCCCGTCCCGACGCTTGCACGATCAAGTAAAACGTTCGCTCCGACGCTCGGAAGTCGGGCAAATGGAGCGCCGCGTCCGCGTTGATAATTCCGACCAAGACGACGTTCGGGAAGTCGAGCCCCT
>JAZQAP010000149.1:0-3401 GCA_045545275.1 Thermoguttaceae bacterium
CGCTCCCGTCGAACGTTGGCGAAGCGGAAGAAACCCGAAACGAAAAATCGCTCGACGGGCGCGGGGGAGACTCCGGGGCGCGGTCGGGCGATTTTTTTTGACGAGACGGGACGCGCCGCCGGTTTGATTGTCGAAGCGAAAAAATCGCTCGACGGGCGCGGGGGAGACTCCGGGTCGCGGTCGAGCGATTTTTTTTGACGCGACGGGCCGCTAAGCGGCGCCGCGATTAACGTCCGCGTCGCGGTCGGGCGATTTGGGGGACGGAGCGGGGCGTCGTATGTCTTGTCGAAACGAAAAAACGCCGTCCGGTCGTTAAGACTTGGACGGCGTTTTCGTTTTCGCGGGGGAAGCGAACGGCGAAACTTCGACGAAACTCCAACGGCGTTCGCTAAGCGTCGCGGTTAAGCAAACGTCGCGATTAAAGGAGTTCTTTGCGCAGTTCGGCGCCCGATTTCGGCGAAAGGTAAGCCGGCGGAACGTCGAGAAGCGTTTTGCAACCGCGGACGCCCTCGGCGTTGAGTCGGTAAGCGGCGCGAGCGCAGGCGACCAAAACGGACGACGTAAATTCCGGGTTCGAGTCGAGTTTCAACGAATATTCGACGACGTGCTTGTGTTCGCCGTTCCAGCCGGTCTTCCCGGAGCGGACGACGAAACCGCCGTGCGGAATGCCGGAGTGGTCGCGCTTCAATTCCTCCGCCGAAATGAAATGAACGACCGTGTCGTAGTCGGCGAAGTAGTTCGGCATCGTCTTGATTTCGCGTTCGATTCGTTCCAAGTCGGCGCCCTCTTTCGCGACGACGAAACATTCGCGCAGGTGCTTTTCGCGAGTCGTCAACGTCGGATTCGAGCCGCTCCGGGCCGCCGTCAACGCGTCGTCGAGCGGAATCGTGTACTGCTTCGCGTCCAAAACGCCGTCGACTCGGCGAATCGCGTCGGAGTGCCCTTGGCTGACGCCGCGTCCCCAGAACGTGTAGTCGACGCCGTCCGGGAGAATCGCGCCGCCGTAAAGTCGAGCGAGCGAGAACATGCCGGGATCCCAACCGCAGGAGATCAGCGCGACTTTTCCGCTTTCTTGCGCGGCGACGTCGACCGCGGCGAAGTGTTCCGGAATCTTGGCGTGCGTGTCGAAACTGTCGACGACGTTGAAGAGGCGCGCCAGCTCCGGCGTCTGTTTCGGCAAATCGGTCGCGCTTCCGCCGCAAAGGATAAGAACGTCGATTTCGTCTTTCATTTCGGCGATTTTGTCGACCGAGTAAACGCCGACGCCTTCGGTCAAAATTTTGACCGTTTCCGGCGGACGACGGGTGAACGCGGCGACGAGCGTCGTATCGGGATTTTGCTTGACGGCGCATTCGACGCCGCGACCAAGGTTGCCGTACCCAACGATTCCAATTCTGATCTGCATCTTTCGGGCTCCATTGACGAGCGTGTAAGACGGAAGTTCGCCCGCGCCGCGACGACCGGGCCCGCGCGTTTCCGTCGTCGCCGTCATTATACCGCGTTTTGCGAAAATTTCTAGAAAGGGCGCGAAAAAAATGAAAAAAGCCCCCAAAGCCGTCCGGCAAAGGAAAGAAAAAGAAAGATTGGGGAAACGGGGAAAATGGGAAAAAGACGACGCCAAGAGGCGGAAATCGGGGCGTTTTGCGGCGCCGCGTCAAAAAAAAAATTGAAAAAAATGAGAATAATGGAAAAAAACGAGAAAAAAAACTTGACGCCCGCGCTTGCGACATAATATAATACAAGTGATGCGGCGTCGGGTAGTACCGTTGAAAAACAACCGCCGACGCGACGGAGCGAAGTCAACGAGAAAAAGGAGACCTGCGATGAGAATGCGACAGAGCGAAGAACGGTTCCGCGGCGTCGAGTCGGGGAACGGGCGAACGGCGAGCGAGCGAACGAAACTCGTCGACGCGATTTTTTCCAACCGCCGAGCGAAAAGCGTTTGCGTCGCCTTGCTGGGGGCGGCGTTCGTCGTCGGCGGTTTGGCGGCGTCGTTCGACGCGTCGAGCGTTCGAGCGGACGAACCGACGGTCGCGGCGAACGTTTCGGCGACGACTCCGGACGCGTTCGAATATCGAATCGAAGAGGGTTTCGTAACGATTACCGGTCTTCGCGAAGAGTTCCGAGAGGCGACGACGGTTAGCGTTCCGTAGCAAATCGGGATGGGGACGGTCAAAAAAATCGCGTCGAACGCTTTCCAAAAACGCGAACGGCTCGAAACGGTCGTTTTCGCCGACGCGACGGCGCTCGACGAGATTGGCGCGCGGGCCTTCGCCGGCTGTTCCGCGTTGAAGTCGGTCGATTTCGGGAAGGGCTCCGTCGGCGTCGTCGGCGATTGGGCGTTTAGCCAGTGTTCGGCGTTGACGGCGGTCGAGTTGCCGAAGAGCGTTCGCGTTATTGGAACGGGCGCGTTTGCGTTGTGTTCGTCGCTCGCGACGGTCTCCGGCGGCGACGGCGTCGAAGAGATCGCCCCGGTCGCGTTCGGCGGTTGCGACGCGCTCGAAACGTTCGTCGTCGGATCGAACGTTCGAAAGATCGGCTCCGGCGCGTTCCGAGGTTGCAAACGTCTTCAAAATTTCGAGTTAAGCGCGTCCGGAAACGCCGCGTTCAAGATAATCGACGGGTTCCTGTCGCCGTCGGAGGGCGGAAAGCCGGTCGACGGTTTCCTAACGTCGGCGGACGGAAAGACGCTCGTCGCTTGTCCGACCGGGCGCGGCGGCGAAGTCGTCGTTCCGGAGGGCGTCGTCGAGATCGGCCCCGGGGCGTTCATGATGGGCGCGCTCGAATCGGTCGTTCTTCCGCAAACGCTTAAGAAGATCGACGAGAACGCCTTTTATTCTTGCGACGCGTTGAAGTCGGTCGTCGGCGCTCCGAAGGCGCTCGAAACGATCGGCGTCGAAGCGTTCGCCGACTGCGACGCGCTCGAACGGTTCGATTGGCCGGAAAATCTGCAAACGATTGAAAAACAAGCGTTTCGAGGTTGCGGCGCGTTGACGACGGCGAACGTTAAGAGCGTTCGAACGATCGGCGAAAGCGCGTTTTACCGTTGCGCAAAATTGGAGACGCTCGAACTGCCGAGCGCAACCCGAGAAATCGGCGCGTTTGCGTTCGCCGAAACGGGGCTGAAAACGTTCAAAGCGCCGCGCGATCTCGCCGTTTGGAATCCGGGGACGACGGAGCGCTCGCCCGTTGAAAAGATCGAGGTCGAAGAGGGGAACGCCGCGTTTCAAATTGTCGACGGAGCGTTGCTAAGCGCCGACGGCAAAACGCTTTACTATCGTCCTCAAAACGCGCCGGAAACGAGTTGGAAGATTCCGGACGGCGTTCGCGTCGTCGCCGAGGGCGCGTTGAGCGGCGCGGCGTCGCTGACGTCGCTCGAAATTCCGGAGGGCGTCGAAACG
>JAZQAP010000150.1:0-5787 GCA_045545275.1 Thermoguttaceae bacterium
GGCGGAGCGCCCCGGCGCGTTTTCGGCCGATTGGCGGGAGCGGCTCCCGTCGCTAATCGCTTTCCGTTCCGACTGTTATCGAGCGTATTTCGACGCGGCGAAACCCGTTTACGCCGGCGTCGTCGGGACGCCGGTTCGCGAAATGAAGAAGCTCGGCGTTTGGGTAACGCCCGGCTGCGATACGACGGAGCTTTGCGCGGAGCGACCGACCGAGGGCGCGAACTGGCTGAACTTGGGAACGCTCGCCGATTTTTACGAGCTGAAACGCGGCGAATACTGGGGGACGGAAGTGAAAAAAGCGAAGAAAATTAAGAAGCGACACAACGCGCGGCATTGGTTGGCGGGAGAAATTTCACGGCGTTTGGAAGCGGCGTTGAAGGCGAAAAAATAACGACGTTTGAAATATTTGAAAATCGAGCAATTTTGGTTGAGCGTCCTTGGAACCGGAAAAACAACGGCGTTTGAAAAGTTTGAAAAACGGAGCGTATTTGAAATGGCGAAAGAAGTGGAGTATCGGCAAATTAAGGGGCGCGACGAAGAGATTCCGGTTTTTGGGAACCTTTCGCGAAGCGTCGTAAAACGCGGCGCCGACAAGATTTATTGGCGTTTGAAAGACGCGCGAGAAAAGCGGTTCGGGAGCTGGAGCGACGGCGTTTGGCTCGACTGCGAAACCGGCGACGTTAGCTTCGGCGAGCGTTGCGTTCGGGAGAGTTGGCGCGACTATTTCGACGGCGGTTATCGCTTGGCGCGTTACGACGATCCGTTTTCGCGAGATTTTGAGTTCTTTTATCGGCGGACAAGAGAAAATTCGCGCGTTTACTCTTGGTATTTGGGGAGTTTAAGCGAATGGCGCGGGGCGGACGCCGAGATCGAACCGCGTTTGGCGGCGCGCTTGGCGGAGGCGGCGGAGTTCAACTTCGGACTCGATTTTACCGGGCCGGAAGAGAAAAACCCGTTTTTGGCGGCGGCGAACGAAGTCGCGCGATTTTACGAAACGCGAGCGCGGCTCGAGCGGTTGGCGCAAGAGGCGGACGCGCGAGGCGAGAAGTATTGGGACGGCGATTTTCCGGAAACGTCGGCGGAGGAACTCGAAGAGTTGCGGCGAAGAAAAGACGGCTTCGATCTGGAAGATTCCGACCCGCGAATCTTTCGAGTTCCCGTTTGTTGGCGCGTTGAGGAGGCGAGGCGGGGCGGCGGCTCGGAATCTGCGACGCAAAATTTGTTTTTTGACGCGTGTCGGGCGGCGTTGGTTCCATATTGTAACACGCGATCGCGCGAAATCGGGCGGCGTCGCAAGGCGGCGTTGCGGAAGATTCCGACGAGCGAGAGAAGGGCGCGTCAAAAGGCCGAAGAGTATTTTCGGCGGTTGGAAGACGACTTAAATTACGGGTTTAATTTTGATTGGCGAGGTTGCGACTTCCCGCGGTTGGGCGAGTTGGACGAGCTGATCGCCGAAGCGCGCTCCGGAACGTCGAGCGAAGGGGAGGAAGCGAGCGGCGAATTTGCGCCCGCGACGCGTTCCGACGCGCTTTCGGACGATTGGCGGGAACGGTTGGCGTCGCTTCTCGAATATCGGCTCGACCGTTGCAACGCTCTTTTTCAAGCGGCGAAAACGGTTTACGTCGCGATTTTAGGAACGAAAGTTCGCAATATGAAAGGCGTCGGCGTTTGGGTCGCGCGGAGCGGATACGACGTCGAAGTCGGCTCGGAAAAATCGGAATGGTTAAAAATTGGAACGCTCGACGAGTTTTACGAGGCGAAACGCGGCGTTTATTGGGGGAGCGACGTTAATAAAGAGAGTAAAATGAGGAGAAAAGACGACGCGCGGCAATGGTTGGCGCGGGAAATCGGGCGGCGCTTGGAATCGGCGTTGAAGGCGGAAAAATAGCGGTTTTTGAAAAATTGAAATTTGAAACGGAAACAAAAGCAACGGCGACGCCGCGAAAAAAAAATTGATTTTTGGGGGAAAGAAAACGCGATTTTGCTTGACTTACCGTTTCGCGGCGGATAAAATCGAATCAGCGTTTCACAGAAACGTTGAATTAATCGATATTGTGGACTTCTTTTGAGGGGCGCGAAGGCGGCGGTTCGAGCGCGCGTTTGAGGCAAATAAAAACGCGAACTCCTTGCGAACCGGCGTTTTGAGCGAGAAAAAAAAGGTTGAGTTATGCGGAAAACTGCGTTAATTTAGGCAAGTTGGGCAACCGCGGCTTCACGCTCGTCGAGTTGCTGGTCGTCGTCGCGATTATCGGGATTTTGATCGGTTTGTTGCTTCCGGCGGTGCAGGCGGCTCGGGAAGCGGCGCGTCGGATGCAATGCGTCAACCATATGAAGCAACTCGGGTTGGCGGTTCACAACTTCGAGTCGGCGACCGGCAAGCTCCCGCCGCTCGACATTAATATGGGGCACGCGGCGATTTTGCCGCTCCTTTGGCCGTATATGGAGCAAGCGGCGATTTACGACGTCCTGAAAAACTGGCGCGGCGCCAAGGACAAAACGTCCGGGTTCGGCCAAGACCTCTGCCGCTCCAGCGCCGGTTCCGGCGACTTTTTTTGGCGCGACGCCGACTATACGACCGACGAACCGCGCAAAAATTTCAGCGCGGTTCCGTTCGCGAAGCGCCCGAGCCGTCGTTCGGGCGTCGCCGGGGCCCCGCCGACGAACGCGGAGCTGAAGCGCGCGACGGCGTTACGCAGAACGGCTTGAAATCCTGCGCGTCCTACGGGCCGCCGGTCGACTACGCGCCGGTTATTGACGCCGAGTATAAGTCGCCAGCTTGCACGGATTTCCAATGGGTCGGCGCCGCGGATCGGCACGCCTTGCACGGGAAAAACTTCTCGCCGTTCCGCCGCGCCGTCGTTTCGGTCGCCGGGGACGAGCGGACTTGGCGTCCGCGCGACGCGATTTCCCGTTGGATCGACGGGTCGAGCAACCAATTTATGTTCGGCGAAAAACACATCCCGATCGGAATGCTCGGCGGCGATTCCGTCGCTTGGCGGCGCGACCAAAACTACCTCGCCGCGACGGATTCGAACGGTCGCGACTGGGCGCTGGGCCGCGCCGTTTCGGAAGCGTATCCGCTCGCGTCGCCGCGCGACTATACGAACGCTCAACGCTTTTTCGGCTCCTGGCGCGCGGGCGTCGTCAACTTCGCGATGGGCGACGGTTCCGTCCGCGCGATTTCGACGACCGCCGCCGGGAAAACGCTCGGCAAGTTCGCGCGCGTCGGCGACGGCGGAACGGAAGCGTTGTAAAGAACGGCGTTTGCGTCGCAACGCGCGGCGAGCTTCAACCTCCGGCGAGTTTAAACGATCGAAAAAAGCGGAAGAAGCGGTTCGGCGGCGTCGAGGCGAACGCGACGCGGAAAGAAAAATCGTTCGAAACGGAAAATTTGAAAATTTTTCGAAAACGAGACGAATTTTCTTGACCCGTCCGTTCGGCTTTGATATATTAGACGTTGAAGGCAAGCCAGACCACGTTTAAAGGTTTGCGACGGCGCGGCGGACGTCGCGTCGTTGTTTCGTCCGTGTTTTCCGCGTTTTGCACAAAACGCGAACGCGGCTTTTCATCGTTTTTTCTCAACGACCGCGCCGTCGAGCGCGAGGAGGATGGAGTTATGTTGAAATTGGTAAATTGGGGGGGGGGGGCAGACTTTCCCGTCGCGGTTTCACGTTAGTCGAATTGTTGGTCGTCATCGCGATTATCGGGATTTTGATCGGTTTGCTCTTGCCGGCGGTTCAAGCGGCGCGCGAAGCGGCGCGTCGGATGCAATGCACGAACCATATGAAGCAACTCGGTTTAGCGGTTCACAACTTCGAATCGTCGACCGGGAAGCTCCCGCCGCTCGACTTGGCGATGGGACACGCGTCGATTTTGCCGCTCCTTTGGCCGTATATGGAGCAAACGGCGATTTACGACGTCTTGGAAAACTGGCGCGGCGCGAACGACGCTTCCTCCGGTTTCGGACAAGATCTCTGCCGTTCCGACGCCGGTTCGGGCGACTTTTTCTGGCGCAACACCGACTATATGACCGACGAACTGCGCGAAAACTTTAGCGCGGTTCCGTTTGTGAAGTGCCCGAGCCGTCGCGCGGGCGTCGCCGGGGCTCCGTTGACAAACACGGCGTTGACGCACGACGGCGTTACGCAAAACGGCTTGAAATCCTGCGCGTCTTACGGGCCGTTGGCAGACTACGCGCCGGTTATTTACACCGAATACAGCTCGCCCGCCTGCACCGACTTCCAGTGGGTCGGCGCCGCGGACACTTACGCTTTGCACGCTCAAAACTATTCGCCGTTCCGCCGCGCTAAGGTCGCCGTCGCGGGCGACGAGCGCACTTGGCAGCCGCGCGACGCGATGTCGCGTTGGGTCGACGGGACGAGCAACCAATTTATGTTCGGCGAAAAACACATCCCGATCGGGATGCTCGGCGGCGAATCGGTCGCTTGGCGGCACGACCAAAACTACCTCGCCGCGACGGACTCGAACGGTCGCGACTGGGCGTTAGGCCGCGCCGTTTCGGAAGCGTACCCGCTCGCGTCGCCGCGCGACTATGCGAACGCTCAACGCTTTTTCGGCTCCTGGCACGCGGGCGTCGTTAACTTCGTGATGGGCGACGGTTCCGTCCGCGCGATTTCGACGACCGCTTACTCGAAAACGCTCGGCAAATTCGCGCACGTCAGCGACGGCGGAACGGAGTCGCTCGACTGATTCGGGCGGCTGTTCGCGACATTCGCGGCGTTTTCGGCGGCTTCGATGTTCGTCGAAGCGTCGCGATCCAACGACTTAACACGATTGAACTTCATTTCGGCGTCGACGCTCCGCGCGGAGCGGTCGACGTTAGGGAAAGATAACGATAATGCGCAATTTGTTTTTAACGTTGATTTTAGCGACGGCGGCCTTCTGCGTCGGGTGTTCCGGCAACGTCAAGCTGACCGGGACGGTCTCCTACTCGGACGACGGCGCGCCGGTCGAAAGCGGGACGATTTGCTTCGTTTCCGGCGAAACGCAAGGGCGCGGAAACATCGTCGACGGCAAATATGAAATGAACTTCGGCGAAGCGGCGGGAATCCCGGCGGGCGATTACCAAGTTTACTTCGTCGGCGTCGAAACGGTCGTTCGCGAGAGCGAAGAATTGGCGGACGGTTCCGTTGCCGATCCGGTTACCGCGCCCGCTATCGACCTTAAATACCTGTCGGCGGAAACGTCCGGTTTGACGCAAAAAGTCGACAAATCGACGAAAACCGCCGACTTCAAACTCGACCGCAACCCGGAACTCTGACGCGGGAAACGGCGAAGTCGGTCGACTTTGCCGGTTTTGACGAACGTTAAGAAATCCTTCGACGAACTTTTCGGCGCGTCGGAGGATTTTTTGCGTTTCGGACGGCTCCGCGAGCGTCGGGGCTTCTTGACGCGACGCGAAAGATGGGGTATACTAAACGGCAAAGACGCGGCGAAGTCGGGCGGAAACGCGAATTTTGATTTTTGCCGCTTTTTTTGTTCGAGCGGCGGTCGTCGTTCGCCGCTTGCGTATTTCTTGCGGCGGACGGTCGACGGCGCGTTTTGCCGACGGTCGCGTCGGACTACTCGCTTTTTTCACCCTTTAACCACAAGACAGGTTGCGCTAACGATGCGATACGCTCCCAATCCCGACCCCGTCGTTCAGGAAATGCTGCGCGCGACGGGGCTCTCCTCGTTGGACGATTTGTTCGTCGACGTTCCGGAGGAAATTCGTTTACAATGTCTGTTGCCGGAGAGCCGCGGAGCGACGGAAATGTCGGCGCGGCG
>JAZQAP010000151.1:0-6096 GCA_045545275.1 Thermoguttaceae bacterium
CCGAAACCGGCGACGTCGACGCGGCGCGCTAACGTGCGTTGGCGGCGCGTCGATTCGACGCGAACGATCTCGGGAAGCGAAAAGGTCAAGGGATGTCTCCGGCGGCGGTTCGCTCGGTCGAGCGCTCTTGCGAGGGGCGAAAAAGGGGCGAGCGCGGAATCGGCGCGCTTTCAAGGCTCCGTCGACTTGGCGAGGCGAGGACGAGGGAGCGGGGGAATTAAGGGAAAAAAATCGACCGGTCGAACGTTGGATAGGTAAAACGGCGCCGGTCGAAGGGGTTTTAACGTCGATTTAAGGGCGCGAAAAAAGCCGTCGATCGAAACCGGCGGCTTTTCGAAGAGCCCAAGGCGCAATACTTAGCGGCGCGGCGCGGCGTTCGGAGCGGCGGCGGCGCGCGGCGCGGCGGCGCGAGGAGCGCTAGGCGCGGCGGCTTGCATCGCTTGTTGACCGACGTTCGAAAGGGCGGTTTGCGTCGGAGCGGCTTTCGTTTGCGGTTCGCCGACTTTCGCGGCGAGTTGTTTGATAACCGCGTCGGTAATGTCGCATTCCGGACGGTTCCAAACGATCGGGTTTTGATCGGCTTCTTGGAGCGCGACGACTTCTTCCGGAACCTTGCCCGCGGCGTCGAACTTGATTTTCGAGTGAACGATCAAAATGCCGTATTGTTGCGCGACGGTTTTGATAGCGTCTTGGACGTCGGTATACGCTTGGTAAAGGATTTTGGTGCGTTCGGCGACGATCGCTTCTTGCGCTTCTTGCGCTTCGAAACCGGCGGCGGTGAATTTTTCGCGAACGGCGCGGGTGCGGTCGCCGTATTCTTGCGAACCGACTTCAAATTCCGCTTGAATTCCGGCGATTTCTTTGTCGGCGTCTTGACGCGCTTTCACCAGTCTGCTTTCTTCGGCTTGGAGCTTTTTGACCAGTTCCGGCATTTTGTCGGCGACGCCCGGGTGGCGTTCGAGGACGGAGCGCATGTCGATGACGCCGACGAGGAGCGCGGCTTGGCGAGCCGGTTGAGCGGTCGCTTGGGCGGCGCGCGGAGCGGCGGCGGTCGGCGCGGCTTGGCGAGCGGCGGGTTGTTGAGCTTCGGCCAAACCGCCGACCAAGCAGAGCGAGGCGCAAAGAAGCGAGCGGGTGAGCGAGCGAACGTTTTTCACTTTGAGTTCTCCTTGATACGTCGATAATCGGGGCGGGCCGCGACCGTCGCGATCGGAGGACGGGGCGGGCCGAAATGTGTTCGTTTGGAGGAAACGCGGATTATGCCGATTTTAACGGGCGTCGGCGAGTAAGCGTCGACGAAAAAGGGGCGAATGGGCGCGCGCGACCGAAGGGGCGACGCTTGGCGTTTCATCGTTAGGCTGATTTTGCCGATTTTTCCGGTTTGTGTAAAGACCATTTTAGCGTTTTTGGGGCGTCTTGGCGTTTTTTTTAAGAAAATTTTTCGCAAAATCGAAAACATTTAGCGTTCGAGAGAGAGATTGGAGCGGAATCTTGTTGTTTTGGCGAAAATGGGAGTTTGGTGAAAAAAGAAACGATATTGACGGTTGAGAAAAAGAAAGGAAACGCGAGGTTTGGGGCGACGTTGGGCGCGAAACGGCGCGACGGCGTCGGCGAGTTTTTGCGAAAAACGGGGCGTCGGGAGAGCGGCGACTTTCAAAACGCGTCGCGATTTGGTATAATAACGGCGTCGAAGCGGTCGCGGACGGCTGTTGGCGGCGAGGTTCGGCGATTTTGTCATTAATATTAATAAAAGGAGAAAAACGATGACGACGAAAAGAAGAAAAAGGAAGACGCGCCGCGTTTGGGCGGGGGCCGTCGTCGCGTCGGCGGCGTTCGGCGGTTGGAGCGCGGGCGGATTTCCCCTTTGGGGCGCCGACAACGTTTTGGCAGTCGACTCCGCCGGTTCCGATAATTCCGTTAAAAGCGTTGAAACCGACGCGGAAGCTAAAGTCGATAAAGCCGGTGAAATCGCTAAAATCGGACGCGCTTGCGAACCGTTGAATCCCGCGGCGCCCGGGCGGCTTCCGAAAACGCTCGACGGCTTGCGACTCGCGCCCGATTTCGGTTGCTTTTGGGGATTTAGCGTCGACGGCGACGATTATCGAACGCTTTTCGACGTCGTCGAACCGACCGGCGCCTTCGACGCGTTGACGATAACGCTCCGAAGTTTGCCGCGTTTCGACGGGAACGCCGCCGCCGTCGCCGCGACCAAGAAAGCGGTCGAATACGCGAAGGAACGGGGCGTCGGCGCGATTCTCGACGTCGACCTGCGGATCGCCCGGTACGACTTCGAAGCGGCGCGACCCGAATTGTCGCAGGAGCGTATTTACTTCCAAGAACTCGATTTGCGAACGCTCGGCGAAGCGAACGGTCGCGGCGAATTGACGTTCGAGGCGCCGAATTTGAACGACCATTACGCGGGCGCTCGACCGTTTTACGTTCGCGGCGCTCGCTTCGTCAAGGCTTGGCGGTACCGCAAAAACGCCGACGGCGCGGTCGAGCCCGGCTCGGTCGTCGACGTTTCGGCGGCGTTCGACGTTCCGACGACGAACGCGCCGCTCGAAAAGAATCGGGTCGATTTTGTCGACGCGACAAGCCGCAATCGTTTCGACGTTCCGGTCGACTTGGCGGCGCTCGACGGCGTAAAATCGGAAAATAGAGAAGATTCGGCGGAAAATGCGGGAAAAACCGATAAGACAAAATCGGCGAACGACGGCGAGTTTTTGACCGTCGCCGTCGCTTTCCGATATTCTTGTCCCGACCTTTTCGCCGACGAAACCCTTGAACTGGAGCGGCGACTTTACGAGCAGTACCGCGACGTTCCGGCGCTCGGCGTCGCGAAGGACGAATGGGGCTTTCCGCCGTCGTTCGAACGCGAAAACCGGCTCGACGATTTTTGGTACTCCGAGGCGACGCGGCGCGTTTACTCGGCGGCGTTCGGGAAAAACGGCGCTCCGGTCGATCTCGTCGACGACCTTTTCTTGGCGTTTCGAGCGCAAGCCGGGCGGGAAGCGGAGCGAATCGCGGCGGTCGACCGCTTCAACCGGCTTTGCGCCGAACGCGTCTTGAAGTACGAGATTCAAAATTATCAAACGACGAAGGAGATTTGGGGCTCGGACGCGTTCGTCGGCGTTCATTGCACTTGGTTTCCGTTCCCGAATACGCTCGAAATGCGCAAAAACGGCGTCATGTGGTGGAAGGCGCCCCGCGATTTCGCGCAATCGGACGAGTACGTCCCGTTCTGTTGCCGCAATTCGTTGGCGAAGGCGACCGATTCGCATTGGATCAATATGTTTTACGCGCGGCAAGTTCCGGCGTATATTTTCGAACATTGGACGGCGGCGGCGTCGGGCGGACGCGTTCACATTCACAACGTTTATCCGCGCGACGAAAACTCGCCGCAACATCCGCTCGATTCGCGACTTATGCCGATCGTTGAAACCGGCGGCGTCGCGCGGATTCGGTCGAAAATTCGGACGCTTAGTTTGATTTCGGACGCTCCGCTCGACGCGCCGGTCGCGGTCGTTTTCGGGCGGTTCGGCGCGATGAATCCGCTGCGACCCGGTTTCGGGAAAGTCGGCGTCGATCTTTGCGACCGCTTCTCGACGGCGGGTTTTCCGGCGGACTTGATTCCGGTCGACGAAATAACGTCGACGACGCAAGCCGGAGAAAAACGTTGGAAATTGAGCGACGACGGGTATTTGCAATACGGCCCGCAGCGATATTCGGCCTTGGTTCTTTGGGGCGAAAACGACGCGGACGCCGCCGACTTCGCCGCGCTTTTGAAACTCGCTGGAAAGAATTGCAGAACGAAAATTAGAAGAATCAAAGCGGACGCGACCGCCGCCGAGAAAGACGCGCTCGCCGCCGAAATTATCGCCGCGTTGAAGACCGCAAAGGTTGAAGCGCAAACGCCTTGGAAGCTCGACGAAACGGCGTTTTCGGTTCCGGAGGAGCGTTCGAGTCGACCGCTCCTCGTTTCGACGTCGCGTTTTATCGACGGAACGAACGTTTGGATCGCGGCGAAGGAAAACGCGTTGGGCGACCCGATTTCGCTGGACGGCGCGACCGTTCGACTTGCCGACGGACGCGATTCGATCCCGATTTCGGTCGACGCGAACGGCGTTTTCGCGGTTCGATTCGACGCGGACGGAACGCTGAACGCGGTCGCGGCGGCGGAGCTTAAATCGATGAAAATCGGCGAGTTAACGATTGAGATTCCGGACGCGGAGATTGCGGACGATCCGGTCGACGTCGCGATTTGGCGTCGCGCCGACGGGCGGCTTCGCGGCGTTTTCCAGCGTCGAGAGAACGCGCTCCCGCCGTCGCTCGAAGGGGTTGTCGACGATTGGACGTTCTTGAAGCGAGAGCGCTAACTTCTTGTCGCGTCGGCGTTTCGTTCGACGAAGCGTCGGGGAAACGACGGCGATAAAGTTCGACGGCGAAATAAAAACGGTCGCGACGTTAATTCGTTGCGACCGTTCGGTTTAGGTCGCTTTCTGCGTTCGGGAAAAAGCGTCGGCGGTTAGCAAGCGGCGAGAATTAAGCTCCAATCGAGCGCGATTCCAAGGAGCGCGTGTTGCCCCCAACTCGAAAAAATCGACCGAGTCCGAAGCGCAAGGAACCCCCAAAAGAGGCCGCCCGCAATACAACCGAACGTCTCCGGCGCCGGGTGTCCGAAGTGAAGCGCCGTTGAAATAACGACTTGAATCCAAACCGCCGTCGAAAAACCGACCGTCGGCGCGAGCCCGCGGAGCAAAAAGCCGCGAAACATAAACTCCCAAGCAAAATAATAAAGACAAAAATAGGAAACGGTGTGTAAAATCAGCGCCGTCCAAGAAACGCCCGCCGCCGGATTATACGGATAAACGGTGTAAAACGCGCGCCCGGCGTCGCCGAGTCCGCTTGCCCAACCGGCCGCGAAGAGAATCGGCGCCAGCATTAAAAAAGAGCGAATCGTTCGCGTTCGGTCGCCCCAACCGACGCCGTAATCGCTTAATTTTTCTCGAAATACGAACTTGACGATCAAGATCGGAAAAACGCCCATTAAGAAGAAAGCCGCCCAATGTTTGCGCGCGCCCCAAAGGAAACGAAGGGGCGTTGTTTCGGCGCTTAACGTTCCGTCGAGCGGTTTAATCGGCGTTGAATTTAACGATTCCGTCGAATTTGTCGACTGCGAAACGCCGTTTGATTTTCCGAAAATAGCGCCGATATTATCGTTTTCAAAAGTTTGCGCGCCGAGAACGCATTTTCCCGTTTCCGGGTCGGCGAAACGCGGCGCCGACGGAAGATATTTCCAAAGCGTCAGCGCGAAAACGGCGTAACAAAGGATAATCGTCGCCTTGCGATTTTGCGGCGAAAACAAGTCGCGAACGAATCCGAAGACGCCGCGAAACATCGACTTATCGTCGACTCCGGGCGGAAGTTCAAGGCGGCGGGAAACGGGACGATCGGGAACGTTGGCGTCGGCGAAGGAGTTGGTCATGAGGCGGCCTTAATACGGGGGGAACGCGTCGAGCCGTCGAAAAGGAGCGGCTTTTCGGCGTCAAAAATTGAAAACTGCGCTTTCTATTTTACCGGAAAAATTTTTTTTGTCGAGCGGGGGCCGAGGCGTCGCGAGTTATCGAGAAACGCGACCGACCGGGAGAATTGCGGCGATTTAAAGGGGCGGGGGCGTTTAACAAAAGAAATTTTAGCGGTCGAATTCGTAAAACGACAAGGGTTGCGAGCGGGAAGGGAAAAGTCTTGCAAACCGACGCTTGCAATTTTGCTCGAAATCGGGTATCATTTTCTTAACGCGAAGAAAAACGCGCCGCTTGGCGTTCGAGCGGCGGGCGTTGGGGCAGTTTTTTAGTTTAAGAAAGGCTTTGATAATGTTAAAATCGCTGCGTAATTTTATTTTTGTCGTTTTAGCGTCGGCGACGTTGTGCGGCGCGGCGTCGACTTCGTTGGTCTTGGCTCAAACGGCGAAACAACAAACGACTTACGTCGCTCCGGCGCTCCAAGAGAAAGACGCTTGGACGATGGTCGTGATTCCCGACCCGCAGGCTTACTCGCGGTACGGTCGCAATCAAGGGATTTTCGAGCTGATGACCG
>JAZQAP010000152.1:0-4235 GCA_045545275.1 Thermoguttaceae bacterium
CCCCCCCCCCCCAATTTAACATTGTTGGTCATTTTAAGCTCCCTAATAGCTCCGACGTAACGGAAAAATTAATAAAAAACGCCGCGACCGCCGCCGGACTCCGTCCGACCGACTTCCGCGTTATTTTTACCTTCGCAAGAAAAGTTAAACGCGACGAAACCTCGCCCGCGTAAAAAATTATTATAAACGGCGCCGACGTTTTTCGTCAAGGAATCGGAACGCGAAATAAGAAAAAATTTCGTTTTTTCCGCGCAACATTCCAATTTTAACGATTATCGCGTCGACGGATACTTTAATATCGGTCGACCGCGGAGCCGTCTTTAACTTTTTCGGAACGCCGACGCCGGTTTTTCCGCTATAATCGCTAAAAGAAACGCGTTTTCGTTAACGTCGCGCAAATTTTAGACGAGCATTCCTTCCGAAAATTCCCAAAAATTCCGCGCCGACGAAAAAAACGTCCCCCGCCGCCCCTTTCCGACGTTAACGCAACCCGACGCGGCGACTTTTTCGGGTCGAAAACCGCCCCCGCCCCTTGCGCCGTCGCGCGGTTCGGGTAAATTAAAGAAAGCGGGCCGGACGACGGCGCGGCTCGCCCCGTTTCGCCGCCGTTTTCCCCTTTGCTCAACGGACGTATTAATAATAATGACGACTTCCCTTGTTGAACTCCTTCGCGACGCGCTCTCGTCGCCGACTTTCTGGAACGTTTCCGCGACCTGCGCCGCCCTCATGACGGCCTGCGGTTGCGGCTGCTGCGGCGGCAACAAAGACGACGGCGACGACGATTCGGACGACGCGGACGCGGACGCCGATTTCAACTTCAACCTAAGCGCCGACCAACTCCGCGAATACGACGAATTCGTCGCGCAAACCGACGCCCGAATCGAAGAACTGGTCGCCGCGCTCGACGAAGCGCCGGAAAACGCCGACGAACTCGAATCGGAGCTGATTCAAGCGTTCCTGACCCGCGCCGTCCGCCGTCAAGAGGAAGGCGAAGTCGACGGCGCTTCGGACGATTACGCGGCGGCGTTCGAACGGCTCGAAAATCGGCTCGACGCGAACGGCGAGTCGGTCGAAACGCTCAAAACGCTCGCGGCGGCGCGCCTGAATTACGCGATTCTTCTCAACGACGAAGGCGAACTCGAAGACGCGGAAGAACAATACGTTAAGGCGGCGGAAGCGAACGCCAAGCTCGTCGAGTTCGGCGACCGCGAAGCGCGCCTCGACTTGGTCGGCGTCAAACTGAATCGGGCGGCGATCTTCTTCGAAGTCGGGCGGCAAGCCGACGCGTTCGACCTCCTCGACGAAGCGGCGGAAGAGTTCCAAACGCTCGCCGACGCGGAGCCGACCGCGAACGCCGAAGCGCTCTTCTACCTCGCCAAAGCGCTCGTTACGAAGGCCGACTTCCTCCGCGCTTCGCTCGCCGAAGAGGACGCCGAGGGCCCGGAAGTCGACGAAGCGAACGAGTTAACTCGCCGCGCTATCGACGTTTATCGTCAACTTGTCGCCGGCGGTCAAACGGAGTACAAACGCGATTTGGCCGACGCGCTGACCCTTTACGTCGCGAACGCTCCGACGCGAAGCGCCGCCGACCTCGACGAAACGCTCGCGATGTTAGCCGAAGCCTGCGGTTGTTACGAATCCGCGATCGCTTGCGGCGAAACGGACGCCTGCGTCGACCTCTTCGACGCGACGATGCAACGCGCCGAACTCCTTTACAACGACGACCGAACCGACGAAGCCGCCAAGATTTACGACGACGTCCTCGACACGTTCGAAGACTTCGCGAACTCCGACGAAACGCCGCTTTTGGAAGGGCTCGCCATCGCCGCCCAACGCCGCGCGCTCGTTCGCAAAGCCGACGGCAATACGAAGAATCTGATCGCCGACCTGACCCGCGCGATCGAGCTGCAAACCCGCGTCGCCGACGATCTTATCGGAACGCTTCGCGGCGAAGAATCGCATTCTTGCGGTTGCGGACATAATCACGACGCCGAGTCGCACTCCTGCGGCGGTTGTTGCGGCGAACATAAACGCGACGACGAAAACGGTTGCGGTTGCGGCGGTTGCGGACATTCTTGCGACGGCGCGGAACGACGTTTCCTCGTCGACCGTTGGGCGACCGACAACTTCGCCGCGTTGACCGAATGCCTCTTCGAACGGGCCTGCGCTTACCTCGAAAAACGCGACTCGACCGCCGCGCTCGCCGACTGCCTCGCCGCCGACGAACTCGACAAGGCGTACCGCTCCGCTCTTCGCGACGGCGAAAAATTGACGTCGGAAGCGCTTCCGAAACTCCGCGAACTGAAAGCGTCGCTCCGCGCTTAAACGCCGCGTTTCAACGATTTAGCCGTCGACGTTTAACCGATTCTCCGCGTTAAGCGTCGACAAAAAAACGACGTCGAGGCTCTTAAAAGCTCGGCGGCGTTTTAGTCAAAATCCTTGCAACGACGCGACGACAAAACGCCCCCCAAAAACTCGACGGCGTTTTGCGCTCGCGTTTTCTCGTCGACTAAACGCTAACTTTCGACGCGACGCAACTTAACGCCGACGCCGCGTCGCGTTACGCCTTCTTTTCGCGCAACTCTTCGGCCCAGCGGCGCATCCCCTCCGCGGTCGAAATCGCCGGAGTAAAGCCGAGTTCGCGCTTCGCTCGCGACACGTCGTACCAGTACGACTTCGCCAGTTGCGTCGCCAAGAACCGCGTCATCGTCGGCTCCGACTTCCAACCGGCCCAGCGGTAAACTCGCTCCAAAATCGAACCGACGCGCCAAGCCGTCTTGAACGAAACGCTCTTCTTCACCGGAGGTTCGCCGACGATCGCCAGCAACTCGTCGATCCACTCCCAACAGTTGAGCGGCTCGTCCTGCGAAATGTAGTAAACCGAGCCGGGAACGGGACTTCCGGGAACCAACGCGTCCGCCGCCATCCGGTGCGCCGTCGCGCAGTTCTCGACGTAAATCGTCGCCAAGCGGTTCGTTCCGTCGCCGACGCGAGTCAAGCGTCCCGAACGGGCGCGTTCGAAAAGACGCGGCGCCAGGTGTTGGTCGCGCGGCCCCCAAATCAAGTGCGGGCGGAGCGCGACCGTCATCAACGTATCTTCGCGGTTCGGGTCGCGCGGCGGACGCGGAAAATCGAATTTCGCGTTCAACGAACGGAACCGCGACTCCGAAAGATCGACGCCGCCGAAGTCGTAATCGTCCGTCCAAGGCGCGTAGTTCGCCGCCCGAATAAACTGCTCCGCGATCGCCTTCGTCATTTGGTACCAACCGAGGAAACGCGGCGCGTAAGGCGTCGACTCGTCGATCCCCTCCTGCGACTCGATCGTGTTCGCGACGCATTGCGTGCTGGTGTAAACGAGCTTGCGAACTTTACGCTTAAGGCAAGCGGCGACAACGTGTTTCGATCCGAGAACGTTCGTTTCGTAATAAGGGCGCGGATCCATCGAAACGCTCGGATACGCCGCGATATGATACACGACGTCGCAACCGTCGACCGCCGCGTCGACGTCGTCGAAATTACGCAGGTCGCCGAGACGTTCGTCGACGCCGAGCGCCTTCAGGAACGCTCGCGGGCGACGTCCCAACGTCCGCGTCTCGACGCCGTCCGCCAAGAGTTGCTCGACGAGATACGCGCCCAAAAAACCGCCGCCGCCCGTTACCAACGCTCGCATGCCAACACCTAATCCTTTTTAAACCAACGCTTAACAATCGACGTTTTAACGTTTCCGCCAAACCGCGCCTAAAATCCGAAAACCAAGAAAACCCGCCGCGCCCGTCGCCTAACGTTCGACGGAGGAAGCGTTTTCTATTAATATAATAAGACCCGAACGCGACGTTTTGCGACGTCAAAATTTCCTTTTTTATCAAAAACCGCCGTCGCCGAACCCGTCGTCGCTTGCGTAACCGGCAAAGTCGTCAAACTCTTCGTACCCGCCCGGCTCTTCGTGTTGCGCGAGGTTCGCAAAGAGCGTGTACTTGCTCATCCAAGCGACTTTAACGTCGCCGACCGGCCCGTTGCGCTGTTTCGCGACGATGATTTCCGCGACGCCCTTCAAGCCTTTCTCCTCGGCGACTTCCTTCGAATGGTAGTACTCTTCGCGGTGCACGAACATGACGACGTCGGCGTCTTGCTCGATGGCGCCGGATTCGCGCAAGTGACTAAGTCGCGGTCGGTTGTCTTTCATCGCTTCGGTCTGCCGGTTGAGCTGCGCGAGGCAAAGCACCGGCACGTTCAGT
>JAZQAP010000153.1:0-3686 GCA_045545275.1 Thermoguttaceae bacterium
AGTTGCGTCAAATAGAGAAATGGCGCGCCTCCGCCGCTCAAACGGTCGCCGAGCGCCGAAACGTCGCGCCGCAAGCGCCGACTTCCGTCGCGTCGGCCCCGACGGTCGCGCCGGAAATCGCCGAAATCGAACGCTGGGCGAAAGAGGTTCCCGTTTCCGCGTTCGAACGCTTCTCCCGCCGCGCGCAGCCGATTCTCCAAAGGCGTTGCGCGACCGCCGGTTGCCACGACGGTTCAAACCCGAACTCGGCGTTCCGCGTTCGTCCGAAAGCGGTCGGAGCGCAAGCGCGCCTCGCCCTTTACTTCAACTTGCGCGAAACGTTCGATTTTATCGATTTTAACAATCCGGCGCAAAGCCCGATTTTGAACCATCCGGTCGTCCTCGACGACGAAGGCAACCGCGTTTACCCGTTCGGCGAAGGGCGTTGGTCCGCGCAAGACTGCCAAACGTTCGTCTCTTGGGTCGAGTCGCTCGGCGACGGCAAACTCGGGCGTTACGTTCACCGCCAAAGTCGCGTTCGCGACCCTTCCGCCGCGACGCTCCGTCCGGACGCCGTCTCTCGATACGACCGCGTCGAAACGCCGAACGCCGTCCCGAACGCCGCGCCCGCCGCCGATTCCGCCAATCCGTTCGCCGGACTCTTCGACGGAACGCCGCCGAACTCCGCGACGAACTCCGCGACGAACTCGCCGTCGAATCCGCCCTCGCCCGAGCCGGCCCTCTCCGACGAGTTCGCCGTCCAATCCGGAACGTCTCGCGAAGCGCGCCGATACCTCCCGAATCCCGCCGACGACCCGAACTCGACGGAAAACGTCCTCAAACGCGGCGGTTACGCGCCGAAACGCCAATATCGCGACGAATACGACCCGGCGATCTTCAACGCCGCCGCGCCCGGCGCGCCGGCCCGTTACTAACGCCGCGCCCGGCTTGAAAACCGACGAACGCCCGACGCAAGACGCGCTCGTTCGTCGGTTTTCGCGCTTTCTTGCGTCTTTCCTATTTTACCTTTTCCGTTTATCCGCTCTTCTCGGCGTCGACGGCGCCCCGTTTTTTGCAAAAATCGCGATTTCGTTCGGAGACGAACGCTCGACTGTCGACTATAGTTATATTGGCGGCCCGCGCCCGCGTCTCGTCGCCGCCGTCGCTTGCAAAATCAAACGAAAATAAAAAGTCGTTCAAGAAAATATTTTATCGGAGTCTCGCTATGTCGCGCTCTCGCCGTTTCTTTTCCTTCGTCGCGATCTTCGCGCTTTTCGCCGCCGCGTCGGCCGACGCGTTCGCGCAAACCGCCGCGCCGCCGCGCCGCGGCCCCGGCTCGCCCCCGGTTCGCACCGGAAGCCGCTCCGCCGGTCGCGCCGACATTCGCCCGATTCCGTCCGACCGCTACTATCGCGGCGTCAAGTTGGTCGAAGAAGGCGACTTCACCAAAGCCGCGCTCTTTTACCAAGAGGAACTGCGCGACGCCGTTCGGATCGGAACCGATCAATGGCTCGACTCCCTTTGCTATTACGCGATGCTCGGCGAAGCCTGTTACCAAGCGGGCGAACTCGACGACGCGCTGAAAAACTTCAACGCGGCGCTCGCGCTTTCGCTGCAATATCCGAAATGGCTCTCCCGCGTTACTTACGCGAGCGGCGTTTCGACGGTCGCGAAACCGGCGTCTCCTTGGGGCGCGAGCCGTCGCGTCGTTCCGCTCGGCGTTTTCCCTCCTAAAGCGACGATCGTCGTCGGCGACAAAATCACCCAAGACCGCCTCAAAAAAGGGGGCGCGATGATGGAGCAGCGCGCCGTTTCGATCGACGCCGCCGAAATCATCCGCTGCACGATGCTCGCGACGCGCCGTCGCGGCGAAATTTTGGGCCCGCTCGCGCCGTTCGACCCGAAGAGCGAAGAAATCCTCAATCTTTACGCGAAGCGTTCCGTTCCGCCGAACCATTGGTCGATCACTTGGCTCGACGTTCTTTTCGGAATCGCGCTCGTTCAAAACGGTCGCGACGACGACGCGCGCCGCGTTCTCGGCGAAGCGCTCCTGATGGGCGGCCAGTACGACCATCAATTCACCGGCGTCGCGCTTTACGAACTCGGGAACCTTTACCTCGCCGCCGAAAAACCGCGCGAAGCCGCCGAGTGTTACTACGAAGCGTCGATTTCCGCGTTCCATTACGGCGACCGTTTGCTCGTCGAAGAGTCGCTCCGCCGTTACGCGAACGCCCGCCGCGCCGCCGGCGGAAACGGCGACCCCGACCCGGTTTTGCGCAACGCTTACCTTTGGGCGAAGTCGCACAAATTGGCGTTCCAATCGACGTCGTTCGGCCTCGAAGTCGCGGAAGATTTGTTCGCCGCCGGGCAAACGAAGGCCGCCGCCTCCGCGCTCGGCGCCCTCAACGCGACGATGAAAGCGACGGCCGGTCGCGGTCTCCGAACGAGTCGCGCCGCCGACCGTTGGAACTACCTGCAAGCGCTCCTCCATTACTCTTCCGGCGACGTCGCCGCCGGAGACGCCGCGCTTAAAACCGTCGTCGAGGGCGAGCGTCTCCGTTCGACTTGGGCGCTCCAGCTCCGCCGTCTCGACCGTTACGTCGCGGGCGGCCTTTCGTCGAACGGCCCGATCACGCCGCGCAACGCCGCCGACCTTTACGCCGTCCTCCTCCGCGAACCGACCGCCGTCGACTGGGGTTTCCGTCCGACCGAGTCGATCGCGATTCGCTCGATCGCGCCCCCCGAGGCTTACGAGCGTTGGTTCCGGCTCCTCTTCGAACGCGACCTCAAAGACAAAGCGTTCGAAGTCGCCGAGCGGATCCGCCGCGAACGCTTCTACTCGACGCAAAAATACGGCGGACGCTTGGTTTCGCTCCGCTACCTCTTGACGGCGGACGACGCGCTTTTGACGACGGCGAATCAAACGGCGCGCCAAGCGATTCTTCTCGCTTATCCGGCGCTCGAAGCGTCGTTGAAGGGTTCGAAGGAAGTCGCCGCGGCGTTGAACGCGCTCCCGACCGTTCCCCGCGACGCCGACGGGCGCGACCGTCAAACGCAACTCTTCGTCCGTCTCGACAAACTCTCGAAAGAGCAGGAAGCCGCGTTCCGTTGCGTCGTCGCCGGGCGCGATTACGTTCCGAACGTTTTTCCGCCGTCCCTTAGCGCCGCCGACGTTCAAAAGCGGCTCCCGGACGAAACGGCGATTCTGTCGTTCCTCGACGCGGAGGGCGAAACGTTCGGCTTTATGATCGGCAAAAACTGCCTCGACTCTTGGCGCGTCGGCCCGACCGACCGCGTCGGCGCCGCCGTTTCGACCTTCCTCCGCTCGCTCGGTTGCGTCGAGGGAACGCGTCAAGTCGCTTCGGTCGACCTCAAAGAGGCGCGCTGGAAGTCGCAAGGCGCGAAGCTCCGCGAAATCGTTCTCGGCGCGTCCGACGTCGAAGCGGAGCGGTTCAACGTCGTTTTCTCGAAACTCGTCGTCGTTCCGGACTCCGTCCTTTGGTACCTGCCGTTCGAAGCGCTTTGCCTCCCGGCGGTCGCGGCGACGCTCGAAGAAGAAACGGAAGAGGCGGCGGAAACGGCGCAGGCGGACGGCGACGAAAACGCCGACGCCGAAACGCCGGAAACGGTCGCCCAAAACGCCCAAAACGCCCAAAACGCCGAAACCGACGACCTCGACGCCGCGTATTCGATTCTCGCCGAAGACC
>JAZQAP010000154.1:0-1856 GCA_045545275.1 Thermoguttaceae bacterium
ACGCTAAACGATTGCGTTGTCGTCGGTTGCGCGTCTTTGGGAAACGGCGGCGGGATCGCGGCGTCCGGTCTCGTTGCGCTGAACGGCTCGACCGTCGTCGGCAACTGTTGCGCTAAAGAAGGCGGCGACTTGCGCTTTTCCCGAAAGAGCGTTTATCGCGTCGTTAACTCTATTGTCGGCAATGTTTCCGTTTCCGGCGGAGCGTCGGTCGAAGCCGTTTCGAGCGTCGGTTTCGTCGGGTCGCCTCTGGACGATTTGACCGTCGACACGTGGACGCCGGAACTTTGGCGTTCTTGGGACTTGCGAATTCTCGACGACGCGTCGCCGAACCCGTCGCCTTACCGCGATCCCGGCGATGTCGACGCGGCGTCAAAATACGACCTCGACGGGAACTTTCGCGGTCGCGAGAGCAAAGGCGTTACAACGTGCAGTCCCGGCGCGTATGAAACGCTTCAAGCCGATCTTTTTTGGATCGGCGAACCGTTCCCGCAAGAAATGGTCGACGCCGCGCCGCAGAATATACGCGTCGTAAACTACCGTCAACAAACGGGTTCGGCTTTTTATGAAGCCGGTATGACTTGGGAGATTCCCGACGGAGTAAGCTACTCGAGTATAACCGGCGAGTACAGCGTTAACAACGGCGTTACGTGGGGTAAACTTTATAGTATTGCGAAAGACGCGATGTATCGTAGAGCAAATTCTATTACACCGGGGTCAAAGAATATCGTTCGGTTGCGCGGCGTCTTTGCCGACGGAAGTTACACGGCGTGGTCTGTTATTACTTACACAGCGCCGCGAGAACTCGACGGCTCCGACGGCGAGCAAAGTTGGGAGCTTAGACTTCCGTCGGCGTTAAGCGTTGTCAATCCGTCGTTTCAAACTTCCGTCGGTTGGGCGACGTCGCGTTTTGCGACGTCTTTTGGCGACACGGAGCCCCAAGTCGGACAAAAACTTTTTGTCGACGGCGCCGTTGTTTTTAACGACGTCTTGTCAACGGAAAAAGACTCGACGGCGAAACAATTCGGCTTGACTCTCGGCGGCGGCGCGAACGTTCGTTTCCCGTCGGCGGACGTTTATTTGTTCGACTCGCAAACGGGCGCGGCGTCGACGTTTACGTTTTCAAACGTCCGGCCGAACGAGGCGCGTTTCGGCGATTGGTCGCGACTTGTCGGAACGTTCTCCGCGTTGCCGAAATACGACGTCGGTTCGCAAGTTTACATCCAAGCCGCCCAACTTTATTCTTTCGCGCAACCGTCGGCAACTTACGGCGTTTTAACGGTTTACGCGCAAAAATCTCCGTCGTTGCGACTCGACGGCGCGTACCGTTGCGACGAATTTCAAATCTACGCGGGCGCTACAGCGAGCGACGTTTGCGCGATAACGGCGCCGGGAACGACGGTTCGCGCTCGCGTCGTCAATTGGGGAAGCGCGTCGTCGACGGTCGCCGAACGCCTTGTCAGCGAACCGATTACGCTGATACTGCAAGACGCCGCGTCGCTAACCTTGCCCGACGCCGCGCCGGAAAGTTGGGCCGACGCGTTCGCCGTCGACCTCTCCGAGGCGACAAGCGCGTCGTTAACCCTAACCGGACAAACTGTTTACGGCGACGCGCCGACCGCCGAAATAACGCTAAACGGCGCAGCGAAAATCGTCGAACGCGGACTCGACGTCGCGTCGTTGACGCTGAACGACGGAGCGACGTTAACCGTCGAAACCGCGACGCTTAACGCCGAATCGCTTACTTTAACCGCCGATACGACCTTAACCGTCGACGGCGGAAACGTCAACGTCGCGGAGCTAAGCGTTGCCGGCGGCGCGGCCCTCGCGGTTTCCCGCGTCGCCGCCATTTTTTCCGC
>JAZQAP010000155.1:0-2822 GCA_045545275.1 Thermoguttaceae bacterium
CGCGACAAGCGTTGAGAAGGTCGAACCGGTTTGAGCGCGAAAACTGTTAAGGAACGACGTCGCCCTTTCGAGCGTCGCCGTTCGAACGCGGCGAGCGGCTAAACTCGCCGCGTCGGAGTCGACGTTAAACGTGGAAAATCATTGGACGCTGGTTTCGCCGCCGTTGTTGGAGCCCATCGCGCCCCAGACGCCGTACGGCGATTTGCCGCTCGAAACGGTGTTGGAGTAAGCGTCGCCGGCGTCGATCGTTTCGCTGACGAAGCGGACGGAACCGTCGAGCATCGCCGCGTTGACGCCGCCCGCGTGGTTCGATTGCGCGGTCGCGCAGCCCCAACCGTCGTCGTTGGCGTAGGAGCAGACCGGGCCGTTCGGCGGAAGAACGGTGGTGAAACCGGACGGAATCACGCGACCGTCGGCCCAACGTTGACCGCGCCAACCGCAGGTCGAGGTGCCGTCGACCAGTTGCGTGCCGTTTTTCTTCGCCAAGCAGGCGCCCGCGTTCGATTGACCGCCGGTATACATCGCGCCGACGCCGTTCGCGACGTTCCCCTTAATCGCGACGCCGCCTTGGCCGGAGTAGGTAACGCATTCGGACCAAGCGACGGTGTTGCTCGTGCCGTCGGTAACGGCGGACATGTTCGGGAACGAAGCGACGTGGAAGACGCCGCGGTTCGAGGTTTTCGCGTTGCCGTTGGTTTCGTCGTTCGGATGGCGGTTGTTGTTCCAGAGGCTGTCGCCGCGGCTCGTCATATAGTTGATGCGACCGGTTTGGTGACCGTCGGTCGAGAGTTGCGTCGCGTTGCCGTCGGACGGGCAAAGGAACGCGTCGATCACGGCGCACATCGCCGGGCAGGAGTTTTTGAAGTTCGAATCGAGGCCGTCGCCGCCCCAAGCGTATTGAAGGCGCGGGCTCTTGGAAGCGTCGCAGTACGATTTAACGGCTTCGTAGACGGCGTTTTGTTCGACGTACGGGAGAAGGTGAACGGCCGCGCCGAACGAACCAGCGGCGGAGGTGCCGACGTTGGCGCTCCAAAGTTCGCACGCGCCGACTTTCGAGCGCGCGGCCGGGAGGGCGTTGTTCGCGTCGTGATAGTTTTGAACGGCCAAGCCGAGTTGTTTCAGGTTGTTCGTGCATTGCATGCGACGAGCGGCTTCGCGAGCGGCTTGAACCGCCGGGAGAAGCAAGCCGATCAAAATACCGATGATCGCGATGACGACCAAAAGTTCGACGAGCGTAAAGCCTTGACGCTTTTTGAGTTGAGAGGTCATTTGTTCCTTGTCCTCGTGGAAAGATGGTAAACAATAGGGGGCGCGACCGTCGACAAAATCGTTAGGAACGGGAACAAAGCGACGACGCGACAAGCGTCGGGAAGGTCGAACCGGTTTGAGCGCGAAAACTGGTAAGGAACGACGGCGCCCTTTCGAGCGTCGCCGTTCGAGCGCGGCGAGCGGTTAAACTCGCCGCGTCGGGGTCGGCGTTAAGCGCCGAAAATCATTGGACGTCGGTTTCGCCGCCGTTGATGGAGCCCATCGCGCCCCAAACGCCGTACGGGGATTTGCCGCTGGTAACGGCGTTGGCGTAAGCGTCGCCGCAGTCGATCGTTTCGCTGACGAAGCGGACGGAACCGTCGAGCATCGCCGCGTTGACGCCGCCGCTGTGGTTCGATTGCGCCGTCGCGGAACCCCAAGCGGAGTCGGAGCCGTAGGAGCAAACCGGGGAGTTCGGCGGAAGAACGGTGTTGAAACCGCTGATCATGACTTGACCGTCGGCCCAGCGTTGACCGCGCCATTGGTTGGAGATGCCGTCTTGGCTGAGTTCGGTTCCGTTTTTCATCGCGAGGCACGGACCCGGGAAGGAGTTGCCGTTGTGCATCGAGCCGAGACCGCCGATCATGTTCCCTTTGATTTGACGACCGGCGCCGCCGATCGCGCTGACGCATTCCGACCAAGCGACCGTGTTCGAGGTGCCGTCGGTAACGGCGGCCATCGACGGGAACGACGGTTGAATGTGGAAAACGCCGCGGTGAGCGGTTTTCGCGCGGGAGTCGCTTTCCGAATTCGGGTGGCGGTTGTTGTTCCACATCGAGTCGCCGCGGCTCGTCATATAGTTGCAGCGGCCCGATTTATGACCGTCGGTCGACGGTTGCGTCGCGTTGCCGTCGGACGGGCAGAGGAACGCGGTGATCGTCGTCGCGAGCGCCGGGAAGTCGACGGTGAAGTCGCCGCTCCACGGATTGACGAGGCGCGGGGAACGGTCGGGTTGCGTGTAGGAGACGACTTCCGTATAAACGGCGTTTTGTTCGACGTAAGGAAGGAGGAAGACCGCCGTGCCGAACGGGCCGCCGTAACCGTCGGTGTTGTTCGTGCTGAGACCGACCATCGCGCGGGCGGCCGGGAGAGCGTTGTTCGCGTCGTGGTAGTTTTGGACGGCCAACCCGAGTTGCTTCAGGTTGTTCGTGCATTGCATGCGACGGGCGGCTTCGCGAGCGGCTTGAACCGCCGGGAGAAGCAAACCGATCAAAATACCGATGATCGCGATAACGACCAACAGCTCGACGAGGGTGAAACCAAGTTGTTTGCGTTGAAAGGTCATACTACGTTTCCAATCGAAATAGCGGAATGTTAATTTCGCGTCTTTTTACGTTTCTTAACCTCGGCGACGGTCTGCCGCGTCTGTGAACGGGATAAAGTAGAGCGCGTCCGGAAAAGACGAACAACTTGGCGAACGGGGACGGCGAGGCTATTTATAAAGACGTTTGGAAAAATATAACCCGAAACCCGGTTTTGTCAAGGAGCGTTTTTTCGTTTTTTCTCAATTCTCC
>JAZQAP010000156.1:0-2673 GCA_045545275.1 Thermoguttaceae bacterium
CAACCGTCGACGCTCGACTTGCAACGCCGCGAAACGGCGCGAAATCCGGCCGCGACGCGCGACCAAAAATCGCCGTCAAAAAACAGCCAAGCGCAAACAACCGTCGACGCTCGACTTGCAACGCCGCGAAACGACGCGAAATCCGGCCGCGACGCGCTACCAAAAATCGCCGTCCCCAAACGGACAATCGCAAACCTTTGTCGACGCTCGACTTGCAAATTACCCCCAAACCTTGGCGACGGCCAGCGTCAACCAAACAAGCGCGGCGACCGCCAAAACGACGCTCCCCGGCTCCTCGTTCCAACGCTCCGCAAACCAAGCCGCGACATCTCGCAACCGACCGCCGACGCGCGACTTGCGTTTCGTCTTCGGCGCGTCGCTCGTCGTCGGTTCCGTCTCTTTGTCGCGTTCGAACCGAACGCCGACGCCGTCGCGACGCTCGAACGGAAAGCAAGCGAGTCGCGGCCCGCCGTTCAAATCCGCGTCGACTTGGTTCGCGCAAGTCGTTTCAACGCCGGTTTTATCGACGCGAACCGGCGGTCGCAAAAACGCGCAGCGACCGCACCCGCCGCCGACGCAACGATACCGGCTCCCGTCCGGCGCCGTCCAAACGCCCCCAAGCGGCACGTCGACAAACTCCGCGTCGACCCCCGAAACATCCCAATTCCCCTCCGTCATTTTCTCATCTCCCCTTTCTTTTCCCTTATTACTCGCCGTTTAACAACGAATCGCTTTTCGCGTCATTATGTCGCCGGAACCTCGACCGAAAACGCGACGCTCGTTTCGTCGGAACGCAAGTCGGCCGCGTTCGCGGCGGCCAAATACGCGACGTAATCGCCGCTCTCTTTCGCCGTCCAAGTCGCGGGCGACGCGACCGGCGCCCAACTCGCGACGATTTTTCCCGCTAAGTTCTCAATTCGCAACGGATAGTTCGCCGCGTATTGTCGCGTTCCCCACGTAAACGTCGCCGTCGCGCCGTCGACGGTCGCCGCGAAACCGCTCGGCGTTTCCGGCGTCCCTTTCGCGGTCGAAAATTTCGTCGTAAACCGCGCCGACTTGTAACCGAACGCGACCGCCGAGGACGAAGCGTTCGGCGGCGTCCCGTCGGTTTCCCAATACTTCTTCGCGTAACGGTCGCCTTTCGCATTCTTGAACGGGCGCGTCTCCAAGGCGAACCGGGACGCGTCGTCCGTTTCGTAAACCGTTTCAAAATCGAAGATATACTCCGCTTGTCTCGGAACGTAACAAATCGGGCAAAGGAGCTGAATCGTCGCGCCGCGCAGTCCCGGCAGGAAAAAAACGTCCGGAACGTCGTCGAGCGCTTCAAAATGTCGACGCGGATGATCGAGGACAAAACGAACTGTTTCGGTGTCCGAGTCGCTATCGAAAGCGGCTCGATACGGGTTGAAAAACGCGCGCTCGTCTTCGGCGTCGTTCCAAGAAAGCGCGAACTCCAACGTTATCGGGAACGGAAAAAACGCCCGACCCGTTAGCGGCGGTTTATCCGTCCAGCCGTTGCGATACGACCAAGTTCGGACGTCGGCGGCGACGTATTCGGAACCGGTTAAAATCGTCGCTTGAATTCCGCAACAGACCGGCGTCAAAACGGTCGAACTTCCCGGATAATAAAACTCGCCGGCCCCGCCGCTTACATGCGTTCCGGCCCAGTCGCGCGCCGTTACGTCCCAACGAAGTTTTTTCGCGAAAAGAGCGTCGAGCGTCGCTTCTCGGCCGTCGTAAAGGTCGCAATAACAAAGGTAACACTTCAAGCCGTTCGGCGTGTATTCGTCGCGCCAAGTTCGGTTTGAGATATACGAGCCGGTCGGATACGACGGCTGTCGCTCCACGTAATCGATTACGAACGGGTCGACCGGCGCTTCAACGACCGGCGTTAGAAGGCAGACGCCGGAGGCGGAGCGCGCGACGATTCGGAACGGGCCGCTTCCCGACGCGACGAGCTTTCCGGCGTTCGCGGCCTCGGTCGCGGGCGTCGCGAACCCGAACGACGCGGCGTCGTTCGCGCCGACGACTCCGGCGAGAAACGCGCTTCCGGTCGCCGCCGCGACGGGCCCGAACTCGCCGGGCGGAATCGGCTCGGTCGCGACGACGAGAAACGCGTCGGCGGAACCGGTCGGCGTCGTTCCGGTCAACTCGATTCCGGACGCGGCGAACCGCGCGACCGCTTCGTCGCGGGTTTCCGCCGGTCGCCAAAAGTCGGAAACCTCCAAAACGCCAAAACGCGGGACGACCGCGCCGCTCTCGTTCTTGACCGTCGCCGAACGAACGGGCCGACGTCCAAAATCGCCCGACGCGTTCGCGCCGGAGCCGAAACGGTTCGCCGCTTCGACCAAGTCGTTCAGCCGCGCCGCCGTCAACGGCTCGCCGCGATAAAATCGGTTCGCGTTGCGCATCTTAAAACCTCAAAACTAATCGTTCTAATAAGTTAGCGACCAACGGGAGCGAGGAAACCGAGTTCGAGCGGAAGCTCGGGCCCGGAGCCGCGCGGTCGCGGCCCGCGATAAAATCGGTTCGCGTTGCGCATCTTAAAACCTCAAAACTAATCGTCCTAATAAATTAGCGACCAACGGGAGCGAGGAAACCGAGTTCGAGCGGAAGCTCGGGCCCGGAGCCGCGCGGTCGCGGCCCGCGATAAAATCGGTTCGCGTTGCGCAT
>JAZQAP010000157.1:0-2908 GCA_045545275.1 Thermoguttaceae bacterium
CGGCGAGGAGGTTGCGTCGCATTGGAAACCCTTTCTTGACGAAGTAAAACGGGAAAAGCGGGAAAGCGTCGACGGTCGACGCGCATTAATAATATCGACAACACGGCGTCGCATAACAACAAAAAAAGCGCCGCGACGTCGACTTGTTTCGTATTGTAACGCGGGTTGGGGCGAATTGCAACGCGTTGCGAGCGATTTTTGTCGAAAAAGTCGTTAAAAAAACGGTCGAAGCGATCGAAACGGTTGCGGTAATAATAGTTTTAGCGGTTTTAGCGGTTTTAGCGACCGGCGGCGTCGGCGGCAGAGGGCGTCCGGGCGCGTCGGGAAACGTTGGGCGAACGGCGCGGCGGGGCTCCTTGACGAAACGGCGGTTCGGCGTATAATGACGGGGAATCGGCGTCGCGTCGGAAGGCGTTTGCCGTTAGGGACGTCGCGACCGTTAAAGACGTTAAAGTCGGCGCGGTTTCCCGGCTTGGAATCGAAAAAAAAGTTGAAAGAAACGACGAAAATAGAATAATGAGCGGACGAAAGATTTTAGTAACGAGCGCGCTCCCTTACGCCAACGGCGACATTCACATCGGGCACCTCGTCGAATACATTCAAACGGACGTTTGGGTTCGGTTCCAAAAACTGCGCGGCGAAAACTGCCGTTACTTCTGCGCCGACGACACGCACGGCGCCGCCATTTCGATCTCGGCCCGTAAAAAAGGCGTTGCCGAAGAAGAGTTTATCGCCGAAGTCAACGAAAAACACCGCGCCGACTTCGCCGGATTCGGGATCGAATTCGACCATTACGGCAGCACGAACTCGCCGCAAACCCGCCGTTTCTGCGACGAGATTTGGGCGAAACTCCGCTCCGCCGGCTTCGTCGCCGAACGCGAAATCGAACAGCTCTTCGACCCGGTCGAGGGCCGCTTCCTCGCCGACCGCTTCGTTCGCGGGACTTGCCCGAAATGCGGCAAAACCGACCAATACGGCGACAGTTGCGAATGCGGCGCCGTTTATTCGCCGACCGAGCTAATCGACCCGAAAAGCGCGCTCTCCGGAGCGACGCCGGAACTGCGCAAGGCGAAACACCTCTTCGTCGAGATCGAAAAAGCGCGTCCGTTCCTCGAACGTTGGATCGACGAGTCCGGCGCCCTGCAACCGGAAATCGCGAATTACCTCAAGGGCCAATTCCTCGGCGACGAACTTTGGCCTTGGGACGTTTCGCGACCGGCGCCGTATTTCGGGTTCGAAATCCCGGATTCGCCCGGCAACTACTGGTACGTCTGGTTCGACGCGCCGATCGGTTATATGGGGTCGACGCTCGAATGGTGCGAGAAAAACGGCGAAGATTTCGACGGTTGGTGGCGGAATCCTGAAACGGAAATTCACCACTTCATCGGGAAGGATATTACCTATTTTCATACCCTTTTCTGGCCGGCGACGCTCCAAACGGCGGGCTTCAACCTCCCGAAAAAGGTGCACATTCACGGCTTTTTGACCGTCGACGGCGAAAAGATGTCGAAGTCGAAAGGGACGTTCGTCTTGGCGCGGACGTACTTGAAACACCTCGATCCGTCGTACTTGCGCTATTTCTTCTCGACGAAAACGAGTTCCCGCGTCGACGACCTCGACCTGAACTTGGAGGAAATGGAGCTGAAAGTCAACGCGGACCTGGTCGGCGTCGTCGTCAACTTGGCGAGCCGAACGGCGAAGTTCGCGAACGCGACCGGTTTGGCCGACGTTTACCCGGAAGACGGCGGACTCTTCGCGGAAGCGGCGGCGAAGTCGGAGGAAATCGCGGCGGCTTACGAAGAGCGCGACTTCGGGAAGGCGATTCGGACGATTTTGGAATGCGGTTACCGCGCCAACCGTTACGTCGAGGAGGTCGCGCCTTGGACGCTCCGCAAGGAATGGGCGGCGCTCGAAAAGGACGAAACCGCGACGCCGGAAGCGCGGGAAGCGGCTCGCCGTCGTCTGCAAGACGCCGTTACGGTCAGTTTGAACCTCTTCCGCCAAGTCGTCGTTTACTTGGCGCCGGTCTTGCCGGAATTGGCGAAGAAGACGGAAGAGCTGCTTAACACGAAGATTGAAAGTTGGAACGACGCGCAGTCGCCGATTCTCGGAACGGCGGTGAACGAATACCGTCATATGATGGCGCGCGTCCCGAAGGAAGGAATTGTCGCAATGCTTGAAGAATCGAAAGAAACGTTGAAGCCGGAAGCGGAAGCCGCTCCGGTCGCCGAAAATAACGAAACCGCCGCTTGCCCGTGCTGCGCGGAAAACGCCGAATGCGCCGCCGAAGCGACCGAAGCCGCCGCTCCGACCGGAATCGCGCCTTGGTTCGACTCCGCGGAACCGCTCGCCGCGGAACCGATGAGCGAAACGATTACGATCGACGACTTTTTGAAGGTCGACCTCCGCGTCGGGCGCATTATCGAAGCGGAGCAAGTGAAGGAAGCGCGCAAGTTGCTGAAATTGAAGATTTCGCTCGGCGGCGACGAAACGCGACAAGTCTTCGCCGGGATTAAAGCGGCGTATCCGGAAGCGGAAAAGCTGATCGGCAAACTGGTCGTTTTCGTCGCGAACCTGCAACCGCGCCAAATGAAGTTCGGCCTCAGCGAAGGGATGGTCGTCGCGAGCGGCCCCGGCGGCCCGGACGTCTTCCTGACCTTCCCGGACGAAGGCGCGAAACCGGGGATGCGCTTGCACTAAGTTTAACGTTGACGACGTTTGCGCATATTTTACGTTAAAACGTTGATTCGCGGCGCGAACCGCGTTGACAAAGCGGCGATTTTGAGCGAAACGTCAAGTCGCCGCTTTTTTTGCGTTGGAGCGGAAGAAAAAACGCGTCGAGCGGTTGAGGCTCGACGCGTTTTTTATTGTTCGGCGTTCTTGAAGCGCCGCGCCGTCGCCGACTTGC
>JAZQAP010000158.1:0-7722 GCA_045545275.1 Thermoguttaceae bacterium
TTCATAACGACGCGCGACTGCGCCGCTTCGAGCGTCGGGGACGCGCAAACGAGTCCGAACGTTGCGACGACCGCGCCGCAAAAGACGAAACGAAGGCGCGTAAAGCGGGTTTTCGAAGCGTTTTGCGTTCTGTTGTGTTGACTCGACATAAGATTCTCGGTAAAATAAGGGGATGGCGAACGGCGGCAAAGCGCCGCGTTCAAGCGAAAACGTTCCTAATCGTTTTAACGGCTTGCGCGGCGTTCCGAGGTGAAAAAAACGACGGACGAACGCTTTTTTTGCGTAATTTGCCTAGTTTGAAGGCCGGCGGCGGGAACAAGTTCCCAAAGCGCGACGAAAAGTTGGAAAAACGCGTCGTTTGGGCGATTTAGGCCGACGTCGAGAGAAAAATAACGGAGAATTGACGTAAAATGACGACGGTATCCTTTTTTTGTACGCGTTGTCGGCGGTTGACGACCTTTCCGGCGTCGCGTCGCGGGGCGATCGTTTACTGTCCGCGCTGTCAACAGGCGTTGATTGTGCCGGATATTCCGACGGCGTATAACGAGGAAAATGGCGAGAACGCGCAAGATAAGCGAGACGGCGCGTTAGGGAAGACCGCGGTTTTTGGCGAAACGGGGCAAAACGGAAGCGTCGAGCTAAGCGGCGAAAGAGAAGGGAAAAACGCGAATTGGGAGGTTCCGGCGCGGCGACCCGGCGCGACGATCGCGTCGCACCTAACGCCGGGAAAGGAACGACCGGAGAATTGGCGGCGCGTCGAGGCGGGGACGGCGAGCGGCTGGGGCGGAACGGACGACGAAATCGACGACGCGTCGTCTTTAACGCGAACGGAGGTTTCGGACGTCGAATTTCTCCGGAGACTGCGCTCGGAGCCGCAAACGCAAGTCGTTGCAAAACCGGCTGTTGCGCCTCCCGTGTTGCGAGGCGCGATCTCGGAAACGCAAGGGAACGCGGGCGCCGTCGGAATCCCGAAATTTGTTTGGGGGGCGGTCGGCGTCGCGACGTTGGGGAGCGCGTTCGTCGTCGGCGCGTTTTGGGGCGGAATCGCGAAAAACGACGAGCGCAACGTCGTAACTTCCGTTGAAAAAGAGGTTGCAAAGGAAAACGTTTTCGTCGAAGGCGCCCTGACGTATCGAACGGCGAACGGGACGAACGCTCCGGACGACGGCGCTTTCGTTTTTTTGTTCCCGACCGACGAACGTTGGAACGCGCCGCTCGCGTTGGGCGACGTGTCGCCGCAACGTCCGAATCCGCCGGGGTTTGAGGACGTCGTCGCCGAATTGGAAACGCGCGGCGCTCGGTTCGCGGTCGCCGATTTTGAAGGTCGATTCGCGTTCGACGATCTCGAGGCGGGCGAGTATCGCGTTCTGCTCGTTTCGCGGCGCGTCGGCGACGATTGGGGAAACGCTAACCCGGTCGCGTTGAAAGAGATAGAACGTTGCGTCGTCGGGCCGCGCCTTTTGTTGGGGAAAAGTCGATTTTTTTGGACGACGCGGCGGTTCGACCGCGACGCCGCGACGCTGGAAAAGTCGTTCGGCAAAGCGGGCGCGCCGTTTTCGAACGTCGATTAAAGGCGTTGTAATTTCTTGGGAAACAATGGGTTCGGTAACGTCGGCGGAGCGTCGAATCTCCCGTCGAAAGTTTGGTAATTTTGTCGTTATTTAATATTGCGAGTATATGTCGAACGTTTGTAACGTTGAAAAGGAGAACGCTATGTCTTGTAACGCTAGCGAAGGGAGAACGCGCAAGCGAGAAAAAGTTCGAGTCTTAACTTTTGTTAAGAAAAAAATTGCGATTTGGGCGACGGCGCTTGGAACGCTTTGCGGCGCGGCGTCGCTTGCTTGGGCGCAAGACGCGGCGCCGACGCTCGATATTTCGCAAGACGTCGAGCGACAAACGGTTGTCGCCGCCGGAACGCCCGATCTTTACCAAGGGCATCCGTATTCCGTCTTGAATCCCGACGGTTCGATTCTGCTTGTTTGGTGCGTCAATCACGGCGGCCCGGCGGGCCCTATCGCTCGAAGTCGCGACGGCGGCAAGACTTGGGAACGCCTCGACGACCGCGCTCCGGAGGGATATAAGAAACATATCAACTGCCCGAGCATTTATCGTCTCGTCGACAAAAACGGGAAGGCTTGGCATTGGGTTTTCTCCGCGCAGCCGTTGATGCCGCGCATCGTAAGCGCCGACGGAGGCGAGAGTTGGGAGGAAAAAGAACCGCTCGGTTTTAAGAACGTGATGGCGTTTAGCTCGATCGTTCCGGCGAATCCCGGCGTCGAGGACGGGCGTTATCTCGGTTTCTTTCACCGACGGCGCGCGGCGGACGGAACGCTCCTCAACAAAGAGCCGAAAGTCGCAGGACGACTCGAGGTCGCCGTCTCCGTAACTAACGACGCGGGCTTCACTTGGAGCGAACCGCGAACGATCGCCGACGTTCCGGGCAAAGAGCTTTGCGAACCGTTCGCGTTTTGGTCGCCGGATAAAAAGGAAATCTGCTGCCTAATGCGCGAAAACACGCATAAAGGTCGAAGTTGTATGACGTTCAGCGCCGACGGCGGCGAAACTTGGTCGACGCCGACCGATACGAGCTGGGAACTGACCGGCGACCGGCATATCGGCGTTTACGTCGACGACGAACGCCTCTTTATCTGCTTTCGCGACCAAGCGTTAGGGAGCGAGGAAAGGGGGAATTTCGTCGGTTGGGTCGGGAGTTACGACGACTTGAAACAAGCGAAGCCGGGCGATTATCGCGTTAAATTGTTACATTCGTTCGCGAAACCTTGGCGCGGCGACTGCGGTTATCCGGGCGTTTCGCGGCTCGACGACGGGACGATCATCGCGATCACTTACGTCAAATATCGGGACGACGAGAACAAGCATTCCGTTATCGCGACGCGCTTTACGGTCGACGAGCTCGATAAAATGGCGGCGGAAATCGCGTCGCAAAAAGCGGTCGAGGAGGAAAAAACGGAAAAGTAAAAACGACGCGGCGTCGTTGTTGCGCCGTTTGCCGTTAAACGCTTAAAATCGAACGACTAACGGCGTCGTTTTTTAGCGCGGAAAGCCGGAACGCGCTCAAACTCTCGTCCGGAAACGTCGGCGACGCGTCCTGGACGAGAATTATTTTGTAATTGCGGCGTAAATTAAAGGATTGTATTGGTTTTGAGGGGAAAAGCGGAGGAGCGTTTTTTTCGTCCCGAGACAAAAATCGCGTTTAAAAACTAGTTTAAAAGTTGGCTTAGATTGGCGAAAGGATTAAAATGAATTTTACCGATTTAACGTATAAAGACGTCGATATTATTCTCGGCTTCAATTTGACCTTTTGTATCGGGCCTCCCTATTGGGTGCGAAAGTCCGGTTTGTCTTCTAAAAAAAGGGAGGCAATGGATAGAACGGCGGCGTATCTAATTAAACGATTTATCGCGCCTTTGCGGAAGTATGAATTATCGTCGCCAACGAACGCGCGGACGCCGACGAGCGTCTTGGATTGTACGCGCAACGTCTATTTATCGAAAAAGCGGATAAAACTCATTGCCGAAGTTTTACAAATTGGCGTTGAGATAAGTAAAGAAGACAATTATTACGACCTACAGGTAATTACCGGATATGAAATTAACGAAATCAAAGAATTTTTTGAAAAGTTTAAGTCAACGATAAATAAAGGTCGTTTGTAGGGAGCGTCGAGGGGTTGCAGAATTCGCCTTGCGCAACCGTTGTAAAAACAACGCTTACAAAGCGCGCTTAAGAATCGCTAACGTTCTCGTCTAGGAACGACGGCGACGCGCTCTAGAAAACGCTTCGACGAACCCGGCCCGACGCCCGGAAAGCGTCCGATTTCGTCGATTTGCCGCAACGCCGTTTCCAGCGTCGTTTCCGCGTCCTCGAACGTCGCCGCTTTATTCGGGTAAATCTCGTAAAGTCGGCGATATTTGGTCGGCGTAATGTTCGGCATAACAACGTTTGCGCCGCGAGAAAGCGCGCTTTTGCGTCCGCCGCTTCCGTCGAGCGTCGCGACCGACGTAACGCTCGGAATGTTGGCGTCCGGGCAAAGAATCCGCGACAGCGCGATCGCTTTAAACGCGACGTCGTTCGTATTCGGAACTTGATCGCTCGACGTTGGGTAACGGAACGTAAAGCGCGACGCGTCGGCGTTTTCCGATTTGAACGGCGAAAGAGCGGAAGCGATCGGCGCCGTTTGCCAATAACCGTCGCGAATTTCGAGCGCTCCTAACGGCGTTCCCGAGTGCGGCAGGAAGGGCCCGGAGCCGATCATATCGAGGTCGAGTTCGCGAAAGAGCGCCAAGTCGCGCGCCAGGTCGTCGAACGTTTGGCCGGGAATCCCGATCATGACGCCGCTTCCGACTTCGTAACCTATTTCGCGCAAACGCTTTAAGAAATCGATTCGTTCCGTTAAACCGGAACCGTCGACGCTCGGGTGAAGCGCCGCGTAAAGCGACGGATTCGACGTTTCAAAGCGCGCCAAATACCGTCTCGCGCCCGCTTCTTGCCAACGGACGAGTTCGGAATCCGTTCGTTCGCCGAGACTTAGCGTTACTATCAAGCCGAAGTCGTCGCGAATCGCTCGAACCGTTTCGGCGACGAAGCCCGCGTCGAGCGTTCGATCTTCGCCCGCTTGCAACACGAGCGTCGCGAGGCCGTTTTTTTTCGCAAACTTCGCGCATTCGAGGATTTCCTCTTGCGTCATTCGGTAGCGTTCGACGCGTCGCTCCGCTCGAACGCCGCAATACAAACAGTGGCGAGAACAGCGGTTTGAGATTTCGACGAGCCCGCGGAGTCGAACGGCGTCGGCGACGCGTTCGCGTCGAATTTGGTCGGCGGCGTCCCAAAGCGTTTGGAGGCGCTCCGCGTTCGTTTCGCGGAGCCAAGCGGCGATTTCCGGCGTCGAGAGGTTTGAATCGAGCATCGGTCTTGATTAAACGTTGCGGTAAAACGGGTTGTGTTGCGTTTAGGCGCGTCGATCTTCGGCGTCGAGCCTTTGCGGGCGCCGCCGTCCTTATTCTCTAATATAACGCGTCGGCGAATTTTGGCAAGAATCGGAGCGCGCCGGACGTTGCGTTTTTGCGAAAATCTGTTAAAATAACGGAGATTTTTTACGCGACGTTTGCGACCGCCGCCGAACGTCAAACGCTCGAACGACTCCTGCGTCGCGTTAACGCCTTAAAACAAAAGAAATAAGGAGAACGCTAATGGCGGTCGAGGCGACGACGGCGCTTGCCGGCGCGATAGCGATGGGCGCGGGATTGGGCTTTTTCGGAGCGGTTTCGCCGGGCCCGCTTCAAACGATTATCGTTTCGGAAACGCTGGCGAACGGAGCGCGCTCCGCTTGGCGAGCGGCGTTCGCGCCGGTTTGCACCGACCCTTTCGCCTTGGCGTTGGCGTTGTTCGTCGTTTCGAATATTACCGACGGCGCGCTCGCTTGCGTCGCGTTCGCGGGAGCGGCGTTGCTCTTTCGCATCGCTTGGGGCGAGTTCCGAACGACGGAGGCCGATTTCGATTTTAGCCAAAAACCGCGTCGGCCCTTTTATTTAATCGTCGCTCTTAACTTCTTGAATCCCAACCTTTGGGTATACTCCTTTACCGTCAACGCGCTGAACGTCTCCGCTTTTCAACGCGATTGCGGTTGGGGCGTCGCGTCGACTTATTTAATCGCTTTTTTTGTTTCGATAACGCTTTGCAATCTCGCGATCGTTTTTCTCGTCGCCGGTTTGAAGACGTTTTTTAACGCGCGTTGGCTCGTTTACGTCAACCGCGCGCTGAGCGTTTTCTTGACGGTCGTCGCGTTGCGCTTCGTTTGGCTGGGGTGCGAGAAACTTGGGTTCGTCGACTCGGCGGCGACCGAAACGGCGCGCTTGGTTTTTTCGCTTTGCGTCGGTTAAAGGCGTTCCGGCAATATAATATTAAGGGGAAAACGAGGGCAAATTAAGCGACGAAGGACGCGTCGGGCGAGCGGCGGCGATTTTTGCGTTAAAATGAAGAAAATTTTTTGATTTTGCCGAAAATAGTTAAATCTTTAAACGGTTTTGCCGATAATTTCGATAGAAGCGCCTTTCGTATCGCGAGCTTTTTCGAGAACGCGGCGCGTCGCCGCGCGGAAGCGCGTTCATTTGGTTGACAATCGTCGGCGCTCCGTCGCGTCGATTTTGGAAAGGAAGCTCGTCATGAAGTTCTTTAACGGTAAGCGTTTCGAAAGCGACGCGCCCCGCCGGAACGCCGGCGATTGGTCGGCTCGACTCGCGGCGGCGACGTTGGTTTGTCCGCTGATTTTTTGTTCTTGTCAGTCGACCGATTCGCAAGTCGGCGGTTCGAATCCTTACGCGCAAAACGAGAATCCTTACGCGCAGTACGAACCGAAAACGCCGGAAGAAGAGGCGTATTATCGCGACGTTTACTCGGGCGAATGGCGCGAACAAACGAACGTTTTCGGAATGGGCTCGTCGGTCGTTAAGAAGATCGGGTCGACGAATCCGCCGCCGCATTGGGAAACGCGACCGGAAGGCGCGAAAGACCTCGCCGAAATTCGTTACGAAGCGGCGCGTCGCAACGCCGAGCGCTCGCGTCGTTTAGGCGCGACGCAAACCGTCGCCGCGCAACCGGTTGCGAACGCTCCGTTCGTTTCGGCGCCGACGCAAGCCGCGTATGGCGCGCCGTCGCAAACGCCGACGTTCCAAGGCGCCGACGCCTACCCGACGCCGACGCCCCCCGCGACGCAGTCGCTCGTATACCCGCAAGCGCAGGCGCCGACGACCGTTTTTGTTTCGCAAGTCCCGCAAACGTCGGAGGTTGCGCCTTCGACCGTCGCGCCGCAAACGCCCGCGCCGTCGGCTTATTCGCCGTCGCAAACGTTTGTTCCGCAAGCGGTTGAAACGTCGGTTCCGACCGCCGCTCCCGCCGCGCAACCGACGCAAAGCGTTTATCCGCAAGCGCCTTATCAAGGGGCGAGCGTCGACCGGGCCGCCGGTTGGATTGTTCGCGGACAAATGCAAGACGACGAAACCGAAGAAACGGAAAACGTCGAAGCGGAAGAAGTTGCGGACGTTGAAGACGCCGCGCCGGAAGAACCGAAAAAAGCCGCCGTTCCGGAAATTAAACCGGTCGTCGAGTTGAAAGCGGAAAACGTCAAAACGACGCGCGTCGCTCCGAACGCCGTCGCTCCGGCCCCGGCTCCCTCGAATCGAATCGGCGGCCAAGTCCTTCCGTTGCAAGTGGATCCGTCGATCGCCGCGCCTTATGCGAACGTCAATCGCCCGACTTCGCGCCCGCTCGACGCCGACGTTCCGAACGCGCCGCGCTCCGAGTTTGGCGAATACGTCGTTACCGGCGGCGACTCGAAAGGCGAAATGTATTCCCGCGAAGACTGGTCGGTCGAAAATCTCGATAAAGAGGACTCCGTCGCGCACTTCGACACCGTCGACGGGCGCATTTTGAGCGAACCGACGAACCGTCTGTTCCTGTACAGTCCGCGTTTCGGCGCCGCGCGTCAAGTGATCGGCCCGATCGCCGGGGAAAGCCGCGTCATGTTGGAAAGCGCGAATACGACTGCGCAAGCCGTTCAAAAAGAAGGCGTTCAAGCCGTCGACGCTCGAACCGCCGAAACGAAACCGCTTGGCGCTTCGCAAAACGCGGGCGTCGCGAGCGCGGAATCGTTGGCGGCTCCGACGATCGGAACGTCGCGCGTCATGTTGATGGAAGCGGACGCGCAAC
>JAZQAP010000159.1:0-2055 GCA_045545275.1 Thermoguttaceae bacterium
ACCCGTTGGGCGTTCCGGTCGGGGAAATCAGCGCGGAAAACGCTTCGGAAACCGCGACGTCCGCCGCGCCGACGTCGCGTCGCGAGCAACTGATGAACGCGCTTCAAACGATGCGTTCGAACCGTCGTTGGCGCAATTCGAGCGGAGCGACCGAAGAAAGCGCCGTTCCGGAAGCCGACGGCTCCGATTCGACGACTCCGCCCCCCGTCGAAACGGAACCGTCCGCCGCGTTCGCGCCGTCGAGCGCGTCGGGAACGGGCGGAAACGCCGGAAATTCCGGCGCGGGCGGAAGAACGAGCGGAAGAGGCGGAGCGTCCGGCGGAGGAGGGAGAACGAACGGAAGAGGCGGAGCGTCCGAAACGCCGCCGTTTTAACGTCGGGCGGAGCGCGTCGGAAAATTTTTTCAAGTTTTTTGGAGATTTTTTCGTTTTTCCCCTTGCGTTTCCGCGCTCTTCGGATAAAATAAGGAAAACGTTTGAGACGTTCGGGAATCGTCGGCGTTAATCGCTTCGGTTTTTCGGCGACTCGGTCGGGCGCATAGCTCAGTTTGGTTAGAGCGCGTCCCTGATAAGGACGAGGTCCATGGTTCGAGTCCATGTGCGCCCACTGTAAAGAGAAGAGTTTCGGCATTGCGTCGAAACTCTTTTTTTTTGCTCCGAGCGGGCCGTCTTCGCCGACAACTGCCGACGAAACTTCCGTCGAAGTCTCGTTTCTCGACGGCGAGAACGCGGCGACGTTAAGCGCGCTCGTTTGCGCGATTGGGGGCGCTTGGGGGCTTGGCGGCGTTTAGGAAAAATAGGCGAACCGCGCGTCGGAGCGCTTTATTGAAAACGAACGTTTGCGATTCGTTGGGAAGCGAGCGAACCGGCGGACGGTCGCGACGCAAACGCCCGACGGTAACGAGTTAAGAAGGAGAACGGCGATGAAAAAAACGTTGAACGTCGGCTTGATCGGTTTTGGAATGATCGGCAAAGCGCACGCTTACGGTTTGGCGACGCTCCCGTTTTTCGCGCCGGGCTTGACGGTCGCGCCGCGAATTTTCGGCGTTGCGACGAGTCGAGCGGAGACGGCGGAGGCCGCGCGGCAAACGCTCGGTTGCGACTTGGCGACGACCGATTGGGCGGCGCTGATCGAGAATCCGGCGGTCGACGTCGTTCATATTTGCTCGCCGAACGCGGAACACTTGCCCGCGCTCCTTGCCGCGATTCGTTGCAAAAAGCCGATTTACTGCGAGAAACCGGTCGTCGCGAACGCGGCGGAAGCGGCGCGAGTCCGGGCGGCGTTGGCGGAAACCGGTTACAACGCGCCGACGCAAGTCGCGTTCCACTTGCGGGGCTTCGCGGCGGTTCGGCGGGCGAAGGAGCTGATCGCGTCGGGGCGGCTCGGGCGCCTCGTTCGTTATCGAATCGGCTACTATCACGCGGGCGCTTTAGACGCGTCGGCGCCGTTCCGTTGGAAACACGCGCCCGACGGCGGAACGATTCTCGACTTGGCTTCGCACCTGCTCGACTTAACCGATTATTTGGTCGGACTTCCGGCGGAGTTGACGGCGACGGCGACGACCCTTTGGCCGACGCGTCCGGTTCGAGCGATTCGGGCCGACGAAACGGCGGCGGACGTTCCGACGCGTCCGGTCGAAGCGGAGGACGCCGTTTCGATTTTGACGCGGGGCCTTTTGCGACCGACGGGCGCGGACGCCGCGGCGAGCGACCCGGCGAATCCGGCGGCGTTGACCGGCGTCGTCGAAGCGACGAAGTTGGCGGCGGGCGCGGAGGACGAAATGACGTTCGAGATCGGCGGAACGCTCGGCGCGGTTCGATTTTCGCTGATGGAGCCGCACTATTTGGAATTTTTCGACGGAACGAAGCCGAGCGGCGCAAACGGCGGCGAATCCGGCTGGACGCGAATCGCGGCGGGCGCCCGTTACGAAGCGCCGGAGAGCGACTTCCCGTCGGCGAAATCGACGACCGGCTGGTTGCGAGCGCACGTCGCGTCGTTGGCGACGTTTTACCGTTCGGTCGGCGAAGGCGGCTCGTTCGGCCCGGACTTGGCGCA
>JAZQAP010000160.1:0-14897 GCA_045545275.1 Thermoguttaceae bacterium
TCGGTTTTTCGACGAGCTTAAACTCTTTGGAAAAATCGTTTTAGACGGCGACGAACCGTTGGGGTTCGCGTTGGTTTCGGCGACTTCGAGCTTGGTTTGCAACGAGCATTTCGAGAAGGCGACGCCGGACGGGGCCGCGTCGTATCCGCTCCTTTGTCGCGCGGCGTCGCAACTTGCGCTCGAACGGGGCGCGCGTTGGCTCAACCGCGAGGAAGACCTTAATTCGCAAGGGTTGCGAACGGCGAAGTCGGCTTGGTTTCCGGAGATTTTGTTGGCGAAGTTCAACGCCGTCGAACGCGCCGGCGGCGACGTCGAACCGGACGACCTCGACGTTTGGGACGCGGCGTCGACGGAAAGCGGCGACGAAGCGGCGCGTTGGCAAACGTTGGAAACCGGCGACGCGCAAGACGCTAACGTCGACGGTAAATTGGACGAAATAACGGTTTAACGTTTAGCGGAAAACGGGGGAAACGAAAATGTTGAAAAAAGTCTTCGGGCCGAGCGACTGCGCGAAGTGTCGTTTGTGCTGCAATTTTCAACGCGAAAGCGTTTGGGAAACGCCCTTTTTGACGGACGAACAGGCGGCGCGGTTCGAGGCGGACGGCGTCGAAATCGTTCGACGGGAACGCGGCGGCGCGTCGTTCGCGTTGCGCTTTGCCGACGGTTGCGACGAACCGGCGAACTGTCCGTTCCTCGACCCGGCGCGCGGTTGTTCGCTCTCCGACGACTTAAAGCCTTTTGAATGCAAGATTTGGCCGATTCGGACGATGGAGAAAAACGGGCGGCTCGTCGTCGGACGTTATCGGAATTGTCCGGCGCTTTCCGGCGATAAAGGGGCGGCGCTCGACCGCTTGGCGACCGAAGAACTCCTCCCGACGCTCCTTGCGTTCGTCGCGGAACACCCGGAGTCGATTCGACCGTTTTCGCCCCTTTACGACGTTTGCTGGGAAGGCGACTTGCCGTCGTCTTTTAACGCGTCGGCGAGCGAAAACGACGAAAGCTCCGACGGAAACGTTTGAAAACGTTAGAGTTCGATTTCGCCGGAGTAGCCGGGATAGCTGAACCGGCAACGGTCGGTAACGCGCCAAACGCCGGGCTCCTCTTCGCGCAACTCGACTTCCGAAAAGTCGACGATTACCGTAAATTTTGCCGAATCAAATCCGACGACGCGACCGCCGACCGAGCCGCGAAAGCGAACGACGGCGCGCGGCGGCGACGTGTAACGATTGATTTCGACAATTTCCAAGTCGCGAACCTTCGCCCATTCGATACGCGCCAACCCCATATGAGCGCGAGCTTTAAAGCGAGTTTTTAACGCGGTAGGCGAAACGAGCGCGAGCGTCGCCTCCACGTCGTCGGCGTCGACGGCGTCGGCGAGCGCTTCGACCGTTCGGCGAACGGCTTTCCGGTCGGTTTCGACGCCGTAAAGGCAAAACGCGCCGAGAAACGTCGTCGCTAGCGTCGCGCTTAACCCAAGAATTAACGCCGACTTGCGCCGCGTTCCCGCCCAAAGCGCGAAGGTAAAGCCCGCCGCGAACCCGACGCAAAGAAGCCAAAAGAGGAAACTTTCGGTAAATAGCGCGATCATCGCGGCCCCTTAGCAAAACGGCTAATCAAGAAAAAAATCGACGCTCCGTCGCGACGTTTCGAAAAATCGCGACGGAGCGAAAACGGCGACAAACGCCGCGTCGCTAGGGTTGAACGCCGGTCGCGACGCGAGCTAAAGTCGGGGTTGTTCGACGGTTAGCGTCGAACTCAGACTTGCGGGTGAACCCAAGGCGCGCGGTATTCGCGGGCGAGCATCGCGTTCGCTTCGTCGTCGTTCTTGACTTTCCCGGCTTCTTCGTCCCATTCGAGCGAGCGGCCGAGTTTCATCGAGATGTTCCCGAGGACGCAGCAGATCGTCGAGATGGCGCCTTCTTCGATGTCGCTGCGCGGACGACCGCGGTCGGCGATACGGTCGAGCAGGTCTTTCATATGGGAGCGAATCGCCGGCGCGCACGGACGTTCGAGGTCGCGTTCGTGTTCTTCTTCCGGGAAACGACCGTATTCGTAATCGACGTCGCCGCTGATCGTTTCGTTCGAGCGGTAACGTTTGAAGTCGTAACCGTAAATACTCGCTTTGAGGAGACCGTGTTCGCCGTAGAAGTACGCGCCCCACGGGTGGCGTTGGTCGGTCAGTTCGGCCCAACTGCGGTGGTTCCAAACGACTTCGAGGTCGCCGTAGTCGAAGACGACCGTTTGCGTGTCGGCGATGTTCGGCGTGCCGCCTTTTTTGAGGTAAATGCCGCCGGTGGAGTAGATGCGTTTCGGATAGCGGAGGTTCAGGAACCAACGCGTCATATCGAACATATGGACGCCCATATCGCCGAGGGTGCCGTTCCCGAACTCCCAGAAGTTGCGCCAAGAGCGGCGACGCATCATCGGGTAATACGGGAGTTTCGGCGCCGGGCCGGTCCACATGTCGAAGTCGAACCCAGCCGGCGGGGTTTCCGGTTCTTGCTTCCAGACGCCGGGGCCGCCGTAATAGCTGTAAATGTCGACTTGGCCGACTTTGCCGAGTTTGCCGGAGTCGACGATATCTTTTTTCGCGGTCATCAAGTGCGGCGTGCTGCGGCGTTGGAGCCCGACTTGAACGACGGCCTTGTTTTTGCGCGCGGCGGAGAGCATCGCTTGGCATTCGACGACGTCGACGCCGATCGGCTTTTGGACGTAAACGTCGGCGCCGCTTTCGACCGCTTCGATCATTTGGAGCGCGTGCCAGTGGTCCGGCGTGCCGATAACGACGATATCCAAATCTTTTTCCGCCAACATCTTGCGATAGTCGGTATATTTGCGCGGAACTTTTTTCGAAACTTGGCGCGACGCGACGATTTCGCCGGCTTCGTCGAGCGTTTCTTGGTCGACGTCGCAGAGGGAGACGACGTCGACCGGCGCGACTTGGATTAAGCGCAGGAGGTCGACCTTGCCGTACCAACCGGTTCCGATAAGGCCGACGCGGAGGTTTTTATCCGCGGTTTCTTCGGAGAAACCTTTGTAACCGGTTCCGCTTGCGAGGGTCGCGACGCCGAGGCCGCCGACTTTCATAAAATCGCGTCGTTTCATTTGCGTTCTTTCCTTAAAACAAACGAAGGAACTCCTAACCGCGACCGTCGTCGAACGGGGCTCGACTCGCCGACGCTTCGGAGCGAAATGGGAAGTGGAAAAGCGCCGCCCGCGACCGTCGCCGCGTCGACTTTTTCTTATTTTACCTTATCGGCGCCGTCGACGCAAACGTTTTGCGCTTTTTGGAAGCGATTTTCGCGAAAAAAGTTCGCTTTTTTCTCCGAAACGACGAAAAAATCGGATATCTGCCGCTCGCCGCGTCGCGAAAACGGGAAAACGACGCGGCGTTACTCGGTTTCGGGCGACGCTTCCGCTTCCGTCGCTTGCGCGGCTTCCTTGGCGAGTTGCGCCTCGACCGCCTTTTTAACGTCGGGAGCGAGACAGTAGAAGCCTTCTACAAAGATTAGATTTACGCGCCCGTTTTTCCAGTTCCAAGTCGATTGTAATTGTTCGAGGCTGATAATAGTTTGTTCGTGAAATTTACAGTCGTATAAGACGGCGTCGGTAAAATCGGCGCCGGTGAGATCGACGTTTCGAAAGAGACAATTGCGTAATATCGCTTTGCTAAAGTCGAAATTCTTATAATCGAGGAGACGGCGTTGATCGCCTCCGCCGATAGCAATATGTTCGTAAACTCCGGCTTGAAAGTTTTGCGTTTGTTTGAGTTGTTCCGCCGTAAGATTGCGAAATTCGCCTTGTAAGGCTATGTCGGTGAAATCGTAGTCGGCGCAATCTTTGAACGCCATTGCGGAAATAGTATTCCAATTGTGGATACTTTTTTGAAACCCAAAATTTCCATATCCGGCGGGTTTTATTTTTTTGCTGAAATAATCGGTCGACTTCAGTTGCTCCTCGGTCAATAAACTTGCGTCGAAAGGTTCGCGAGGATAGCGCTGGAAGTTGCGAGCGCCAAAACGCGCGCCGTCGAATTTACAGTCGATAAAGCGCGTATATTCGTCGATTTTAACGTCGCGTAAGACGGCGCGCGAAAAGTTGCATCGAACGAAATAGGCTTGACGTAAGTCGGCTCCGGTCAAATCGCAAGCGGTAAAGTTCACGTCTTTAAGCGTAACGTTTGTGATTTTTGCTCCGATAAGATTATGCTCCGTCAAGTCGAGCCCGAACGCAAGTTTTATCAATTCCGGATTGTCGTAGGGAATACGAGCTATGCATGAAACATGAGTCGATTTGGCAAGGCGAGAGTCGTCGTCTAAATCGTCGGTAAGAGGGTTGGTGGGAACCGATTGCTCGAGGATATTCTTGCCGAGTTCCGTGGTCTCGATATCCGATTGTCCAAGGCAAACGACGGGAACGACGCAACTTGCGAGGAAGGCGCACGTCGCGACGGCGGCGAGGAAAAAGCGTTGACGTTTCATGGCGTAAGCTCCTAAATGTCGTAAGCAAGCGAATAAAGTAATGCGGAAAGAACGCGGACGCCGCCGCGCGAGTTCGCGGCGACGTCGCGGAGCGAGGACGACGTTAACCCGTCGACGTTATTCGGTTTCCGACGCGGTTTCGGGCGACGCTTCCGCTTCCGTCGCTTGCGCGGCTTCCTTGGCGAGCTGCGCGTCGACTTGCGCTTGCAATTCCGGCGGCAATTTTATCAAGTCCATTCGCCCGATTTTCCAGTTCCAGGTCGACTTAAGCTGGTCAAGGCTAAGAGTGTTTTGGACGGGGCCCGGCTCGTCGGATAGACAACCAAATATGTGGGTCATATAGAGAATCGACACGTCGGAGAAGATGGGATCGCCAAAGTCGACGTCGCGTATTGAGCTAAAAGCGAACTCAACCTTTTCGAACTTGGCGTCGCGGAAGTTCGCGGCGGTTAGTTCGCAACCATGAAATCGAACGTTTTTGAATTTGGAACCGCTAAAATTCGCGTTTTTTAAGTCGCTTCCGCAAAAAACGCAGTCGATGAACGTCGCATTCGAAAAATTAAAATCGGCGAAATTACCGGCGATTAGGCGTCCGTCTTTCTTGCGCGGCTTAAACGCAACGCCGAAATATTGCTTCCGCTCGAAATTTCTCGTCGTTTTAAGTTGATCGGCGGAAAGTGGAAGAGCGGCGCCTTCGAGCCAAGCGCCGCTTATGTTGAAGTCGGGTTCGACGTCGTATTTGCCTACAATTAAGGTTTGCTTGAAAGGCTCTGAGGCGTTTTTTCTGGGATACAGCTTATAATGAGGCCGACCCGCCCACTGGACGCGCGTAATCGAAGATTCCGCGTCGGGATAATCGGGAAAGGTTCGCGAACTTCGAAGTTGTTCGACGGTAAGGTTGGCGACGTCAAAACCTTCGCCGAAATCCGCGTTGTCGAAAACGCAGTCGACGAAGAGCGTGTCGGACAAATCAGGGTGAACTTCGGCAAAGTTCGCTCTCGTGAAGTCACAACGGACAAAGACCGCTTGCGTTAAGTCGGCGAAACTGAAATCGCAACCGACGAACTTGCAGTCTTCGAGTTTGACGTTCCGAATCTTCGCGCGATCAAGATTTTGCGAGGAGAGGTCGATTCCGTCTTTAAGTTCGACGATCGTTTGGTCGTCGAGAACGAGGTAACGCGTCGGCGTTACGGGATTGCAAATTTCTTTACCGTGCGCTTCGGAATAACCGTAGGACTGCGCGACGCAAACGCAAGGAACGGCGCAACTTGCGAGGAAGGCGCACGTCGCGACGGCGGCGAGGGAAAGGCGTTGACGTTTCATCGTGTAAACTCCTAAATGACGTAAGTATGCGAATAAAGCAAGGCGAAAAGAACGCGGACGCCGCCGCGCAAGTCCGCGGCGGCGAGGTGTGGAACGCGGATTTTAATTCAGGGTAAGTTGCACGTTGCTAAAGCGAACGCCGCTACCGTGGTGCGTTTGCAGGTAAAGACGCTTATCTCCGACGGAGATTCCATTGGCTTCGTAAATGAGAATATCGGGAATAGCAGCGTTTTTCTGCTTTAAGTAAACTTTCAGATGACTGTTGTCGAACTCAATCCTCATACCGTTGCTATTGTTGCATAAATTGTAATATTCGTTGAGGAATTCTTCAAAGGCAAGTTGTTGAGCTTCATTGTCTAATAAATTTTGGGAATCCCACGCAGTGTTTAAAAGCGTGTTATAATTAGTATTCGGCGCAAAATTAGAAAGGGCTTGGGCAAAATTGTCGTTGTATTTTACACCGTGCAGGAGCCTAAAAAGTTCCTCTTTTGCATAAGTGTTGAGGTTGGCGTTGCCGCCGATAAACAGTTGGTTAGAAGCGGTGTTTTCTTTATGAGCGACAAGCGATTCGGCAATTTTCGCAATACCGAGGTCTTTCTCGCCGCCGCCGACCATATCGACCATCGCGCAAAAATCGAGAATCGCCACTTCTGTAACGCCCTCTGATGCGCCTTTACTACTGCCAATTTTCACGCCGCTATTGCCGACGAAGCTGAGTTTTTGCTCGTCAACCGGTTTCCCTGACTCTTCGTCTTTAATTATCTCATTGTCTTCATGATAACTATTTCCCTGTACGTAACCATAGTTTCTGTCTTCCTTAATTTCGAAATAATCATCGTTATGAAGAAATTCATAATTAAACGAAAGCGTGAAACCCTCGGAAAACGCTTGTCGCGAATAGGCGCAACCTTCTTTTTCGGTAATAGACGAGCCAGGCTTAAGCGGGCCGACGGCGCCTTCTCGGATAGCGTAAGTCGTTAGCGAACCGTCTTCGCCGATTCGCCAGCCGCTGGGAACAATCCAATCGCTCGCGTCGCTTCCGTCTTGGACGTCGAAACATACCGTGTCGCGGTGAATTTCGACGTCGCCGTCCCAGACGATAACGTGAATTTTGTCGAAACCGTTCGCAAAGCCGGTATCCGGCTCGGCGTTTATCGCTCTAACGTAAAACTTGTTGTCGGCGCCGAGTTGTAGGTATTCCGAAAAAGGTTTCTTAACGTTCGATTCGATAATCGAGTCATCGTCGCCTATAACTCGATAAATCTTCAGATTGTCCTTCGTGTAACTAAAACTAACGCGAATGTTAGAGGCGTCGGAAGAGAGGAGAGGCGAATCTGTCGTTTGGAGATTAACATGTATTTGAACGTAAGCGTACTCGCGATGAACGCCCGTCGCATTGCCGAAATAGGTTATCGGTTTTCCGACGCTTTCCTCCATCGCTTCTTCGGCGTCGGCGCGTATTGGATTTTCCGTTTTGTCGTTGATATACCCGTTGTTGTCGGAGTCGACGTCGAGGTCGATCCAGTACGACGTTGTTTTTAGCGATGCGTCGTCGTTATGAACGATCGGAGGCGTCGTCGGATTGCCGTCGTCGACCTTAACTTCAAGGTCGGCCGACGCGACGCCGCCGGAAACGCCTTCGCAGACGCCCCAGAAATGGTAGTCGGTTCCCGCCGTCGAATCGACGACTTCGACCGGGTCGCCTTCCGCGCCCTGCGGTTCGAGCGGAATTGTGCCGGCGTCGTCTTGCCAAAATTCGACGCTGTTGCCGCCGACGGTTACGCTCGCTTCCAACGTATGGTTTCCGTAATGGGCCAACCACGCGACGGCGACAAATTTACGCAAGTCGTTTTCGTTGGCGACGGCGGCGCTTTCTTCGCGGTCTTCGACGCCGTTTAGATTATCGTCGTCGTCATTGAGCGGAACGCAACACGTTTCGTCGGCGGTCGATTGGTAAGGATCGAGCTTTCCGTCGCCGTCGTAATCGAAGTAGAGTTCGGCGATAGCGCCGTCTTTGATTTCGACGGCGGCGGTCGTCGGTTCCGCGAGCGGATTATAGTCGGCGCCTTGCCCGCTCCAAGTCGCGTCGAGGAGGCGCAGGCGCGCTTTTTCGCCGGTTTGCTTGTCCGGCGTCGTTGCGGCGGGAGAATCGTCTTGGTCGGGCGTCGTTGCGGCGGGGGATTGGTCGATAAGGCAATTCGGGTCGAAAAGATCGCCTTCGTCTTCCCAGTCGAAAGTCGGGTTCAGACGCAAAAGCGCCTCCGTCTTCGACGCGGGAATGACGCCGGAACAATCGTAACGCCAAAGAGGGGCTTCGCTTTGGTTCGGCGTCGACGAGAACTCGAACGACGCGAGGTAAGCGTCCGCGCTTTCCGTAGCTAACGGCGACGTCGACAGCGCGTAGTCGACCGTCGGTTGCGCGTCGTAATTTGACTCGCTATTGTAAAGAGCTTCGAAATCGACGGTTACGGAGTAAGTCGCGTCGCCGGTAACGTGGGCGGCAAGCTCCTTGACGTCGTCGATTTCCGCGTTCGTCGCGCCGTCTTTTCGCATCTCTTGAACCTTCGCGTCGATTTTCGCGGCGACGTCGGGGTTTTGGTGTTCGCGCTTAAACGTGTAGTAGCCGTAATCTTGCTCGACGTCCGCGAGGCGTTCGGTCGCCGTCGGATCGCTCGCTACGACGCTAACTTTCCAATGGTCGTCGTCGACGAACGTCGCGGTCGCTTTATTCGACGTTGCGAACGTAAAATCGTAAGGCTGAGCGAACGAAGAACCTCCGCTGTCGACGGTCGGCGTCGGCGTTTCGAGCGTCGCCGTAAAGTCTTCGAGCGATTCCGGTTGCGCGTCGTTGATCGGAAAAACGAAAAAATCGCTCGACCCGCCGGAATAGGTGAAACTAGAATTGTTGTAATATTGATTGAAAATATTGCGCGGCGCGTGAATTTCGTAGTCGACGCCGAGCGTCGCGGTTCCGCCCAAAACAACTTCCGCCTCGTAATAATCGGGAAGAACGGGAAGCGTAACTTGAAGATAATTTTCGGGGAACGACGCGTCGACGGCGGCGCCGCCGCTAACGCTTGTCGCTCGTTCGAGGAGCCCGTTTTCAATGCCGACGGTCGACAATTCGCCGACGGAGCTTGAAACGGAGACCTGCAAATCGAGGGAATACGGCTCGGGCTCGCCGCCGCTTCCTCCGCTGTCTCCGATTCCTCCGCTTTGCGCGCCGTAAACGTTTGTTTCGCCGTCGTTTGCATTCGGAATAAAAACGAACGGTTCGTCGAGCGACGCGACGTCGACGCCGGAATCTTCGAAAACGACGCGTCGCGCGACGGCTTGCGACAGAGGATAGTATTCGACGCCGTCGACGATAAAACTCGGTTGCAATTCGGTTTGCGTTTCTTCCGACTCGGAAGACGACGCGACGTCGGTTTCCGCGTCGAGCGACTCGATTTTGACTTGGCCGAGCGATTCCATTAGTTGCTCGAAACTGGGCGGCGCGACCGGTTCCGCCGTTTCGGTTCGAACGCTAAGCGTCGCGCCGTCGTCGGCGAGAACGGACGCGGAAACGACGACGGGCGCCGCTTCGTTCGCGACGTTTTCGAGCGGCGGAGGCCCGAACGGAACGGCGAACGCGTCGACGGCGAGGAGTTCCCGATTTTCCAACGGTTCGAGGCGCAAACGGCGGCTTGGAAGCGACGGGCGAACGGCGCGTTCGAGAGCGCCGCTCCGACGAGCGAAACGAGGAAAAAGTTCGGCGAGCGATCGAAAGAAGCGCATGGTTAATCCCCTAAGGGAACGGGAACGCGTTTCGAGCGGCGCGGTCGGCGACCCGAAACGCCGATAAGGAAAAAATTTCAAAAACGCCCGATGGACGTTTTCGGCTTTCTTTGTCGTTATGATAACGCGACCGAAACCGAAAATCAACTGTTTTTTCCTAAATTTCATTTTTTTTAATTTTTAACGAAATTTCTCGGTAAATTTTGCTCCGTTCCCGTCGGATTCGGTTTCCGGCGTCGTTTCCGGTTCGGATTCGATTTCCGGTTCCGGCGACGCTTCCGCTTCCGGCGACTCGGCGTTTTCCGTTTTTTCGGCGTTCGCGTCGTTTACGAAGTCGGCGAAGAGCGCGGGATCGGCCCCGGCTTCGAGGAACGCGACGACGTCGACGTATTCGGCGCGGAGGTCTTTGCGATATTCTACGCGTCCTTGGAGTTCTCGCTCAAACGACTTCCAGTCGGCGCCGGCTTTAATAAGCGCTCGAACCGCCCAAGCGTTCGGCCTATAGATCGCCGAGTCGAGCGCTTCGTTTAACGCGTCGACGCTGAAATCTTGTTCGAGAATCGCGGCGTATATTTCTTCGTCGACCTCCCCAAGGGCGAGGCGCGGGAGATTATCGCTTCAGTCGGCGGCGTCCGCTCGCGTTAGAGCCGAATAGTAATAAAAGGACGGATCGAAACCGGCGGCGAGGACGCGACGGACTAACGCGACGTTAAGTTTTTTTAGCGGCGCCGCGTCGATTTTGGGGAAATTTTAGGCAAGAGAGAAAAAGGCCGTCGAAGCGGAGAAACGACGGCGACGCCGCGCTTTTAAACGGCGTTAATTTAACGATTTGCGGAAGACGGCGGCGAAACCGTTCGAGACGTGCCCGTTCATCGTCGGGAAGACGCGACGCTCGAACGCCGCCGTTTCGAACGACCGAAACAACGTTTGGACGCGCTCTTCCGAATGATGACGAAGCGTCGCGCCGTCCGGAAGCGCGAACGTTCCGAACGAAAAACGACCGTTTGTCGCCGATTGGTAACGTTCGTAACGGTCGCGGTTGCGTTCGTCGTCGTTGAGAAGAAAATCGTTGACGTAAAGAACGCCGCCCGGTCGGAGAACGCGCCGCGCTTCGGCGACGAGCGTTTCCTGTTCCGCGTCGTCGACGACGCAAGTCAAGACGGCGAAAAGAATTAACGCGTCGAAACTTGCGTCCGGAAATTCGAGCGTCGACGGCGGCGAAACGCGCAGGTCGAGCGTCGGAAAGAGGCGTTTTCCCCGTTCGATTAGCTTGTCGGAAAGGTCGACGCCGCAAAGGTTTCGGTAACCGGCTTCAGTCAGTTCCGCCAACGTCCGACCGTATCCGCAACCGAAGTCGAGAATCGCCGCGTCGAGCGGAACGAAGCGGGCGAAAAACGCCGCGTCGAACGGCGTCGTGAAGGTTTTCGTTTCGGCGACCGAGTTCCAATAATCGCGCGGTTTCATCGGCGGCTCCTTGACGTTAAGTAGGGTAAAGTTGCGGGAGTTTTGCGGTAAATTGCGGGAGTTTTGCGGGAAAAACGGCGTCGCGCTTGGGGAAACCGGGCGGCGCGGGGCGGCTTTGAAGATAGTATAAAAGTTTCGAAGCTCGCGTCAAGCGAGAAAGGCGGCGGGCGCGAGGGAAAATAAGGGCTTTTTCGGGCGTTTTTTGCGGCGAACGCTTGATTTTCCGACGCGTTTTTTTTATAATCGAAGGACTTCGACGACGCGATTTCGACGGCGGCTCCGTCGGGAAGCGCTGTAACGAGACGTAAATTAAGGAGTTAAACGATGAAAAGGTTGAGCGTTGCGCGCCGCGGTCTGCGTTGGGCGTTCGCGGCGGCGCTCGGCGTCGCGAGCTGTTGTTTCTCGACGGTTCGCGGCGACGACGGCGGGAACGCGAGCGGAGCGAACGATTTTACGTTCCGCGCCGTTTGGTTCGACGAAGGAAATTTGCGCGCGTATCATAATTACGGGCCGGCGCCGATTCTCGGGAACAACGGAGAATATCCGAACCGCGCCGAGTACAAGCTAACGTTCCCAAAAGACGGCGTTTACAAACTTTCGGCGCTCTTCGCCGCGCAAGAAAGCCGTCCGGTAACGTTTTACCTCGACGGCGAAACGTTGGCGACGAACGCGCTCGCCGAGACGACCGGAAGTTGGAACTCCGAGACCGCCGCTTGGCGCGACGTCGCCGAGTTCGAAGCGAAGGCGGGGGAACGCGTTCTGTCGTTTTCGCGGGAAACTTGCATTTCGCATATCGTCGCGTTCCGTTTGTCGCCGCGATTCGACGGGCCGGTCGATTGGCCGACGCCCCGCGCCGCGGTCGATTTTAAGTACGGCGCCAACGCGAACTTTGAGACGAGAGACCCGGCGGTCGACCGCGCTCGGAAAGGCGAATCGGGCGAAACGTTCGAAGATCACTTCGGGCTCGAAACCGCCGCCGCGCTCGTTCCGGAAGACGAATTGAACGTCGAAGTTCTTCCGCAAAAAGCGCTTAAACCCGACTGGAACAACGAGTTAACGTATTCGCCGGAGATGTTCGCGGCCCAAGACGAAACGAGCGTCGCGGCGGCTCCGCTGGCGGTTCGAATCGCGTCGAAAAAAGCGGCTCGCTCGGCGGAAGTCGCGGCTCCCGCGGACTTTACGGTCGAATTTAAAGTCGACGTTAAACGGCGTCGCCTTTTGCTCGAAAAGAGCCGGAAACTGTTGGCGACGCTGACGGAGCGGTTCGGCGAAGACGAAGTCGCGGAAAAATTCGGCCCCGATTTCGCGACGTTGGCGGAAACGTTCGACGCGCGGTTGAACGGCTTAAACGCTTGGAACGCAAAACTTTCCGCCGAGCCGACCGACGCGGACAAGGAAGCGTTCGTTCGCGAATTTCTCGCCGACGTCCGCCTTTACTCCCGTTTGGGGCGCGCGAATCCGCTCTTCGACTTCGACGATATTCTCTTCGTCCGGCGCAACGCTCGCCACCTCGGCCTCGTCAACAACTGGGTCAGCAACAGCGCGCTGAATCCTAAGGCGTTCGACGACGGGCTTTATCGGTTGACGCTCGACGGTTCGGCGCGTTATCCGGCCGTTCCGCGCGAAGTTTACCGTCCGGAAAAACCGGCGTTCGTCGGCGACGTCGATCTGCACTTCGACGGCGAAAAAGTCCTCTTCAGCTCGACGCGCGAAAACGGACAGTGGAACGTTTTCGAAACGAAATTGGAAAAGGACGGCGAAAAAATCGTCGGAACGCCCGCGAAAGAGCTGCTTCCTAACTTGCCCGACGCCAACTCTTACGACGCTTGCTACCTGCCGGACGAATCGATCGTTTACACGTCGAGCGCCTGTTATATCGCGGTGCCTTGCGTCAACGGGTCGACCCGCGTTACGAACACGTATCGGATGTACGCCGACGAAAAGAAGACGATTCGCCGCTTGACGTTCGACCAAGAACACAACTGGCATCCGACCGTAACCGAAGACGGCAGAATCCTTTACCAACGTTGGGAATACGCCGACATTCCGCACGCGCACTCGCGGCTTCTCTTCCAAATGAACCCGGACGGCACGAACCAAAACTCGTTTTACGGCACGAACTCCTATTGGCCGAACTCGATGTTTTACGCGCGTCCGATTCCCGGCGAACCGACGAAATTCGTCGCGATCGTTACCGGGCACCACGGCGTTCCGCGGATGGGCGAACTCGTTCTTTTCGACGTGCGCAAAGGACGGAAAGAGGCGTCCGGCGCCGTTCGCCGCATCTGCGCGAAAACGCCGATCGTCGCGTCGAAAACCGACCCGAAATACGACGACACGCTGATCGTCGACACGCTCGTCGACGAGGCTTGGCCGAAATTTTTGCATCCGTTCCCGCTCGACGGCGATTATTACCTCGCGTCCGCTCGCCTCAACGCGCAAGACGGCTGGGGAATTTACCTCGTCGATACGGACGATAATATGATCTTACTCTCGAAAGAGAAAGGATTTGCGCATTTCGAACCAATCCCGTTGCGTCCGACGGAACGTCCGCCGGTTATCGCCGATCGAATCGACGAAAGCCGCGACGACGCGACCGTTTTCATCGCCGACATCTACTTTGGCGACGGCTTGAAGAACGTGCCGCGCGGGACGGTTAAATACTTGCGTCTCTTCACTTACAACTATCTTTATCCGAATATGGGCGGGACGATCGGCGGCGTCGGCGCGGAAGGGCCGTGCGACGTGCGCAACACGCTCGGCGTCGTGCCGGTCGAGCCGAACGGTTCGGCGCTCTTTAAGGTTCCGGCGAACACGCCGATTTCGATTCAGCCGCTCGACGAAAACGGGAAAGCCCTGCAAATTATGCGCAGTTGGTTCACCGCGATGCCGGGCGAAAACCTGTCGTGCGTCGGGTGCCACGAAGATCAGAACAGCGTTTCGCCGAGTTCGCTCGACCCGACCGTCGTGCAACGGATGAAAACGAGCGAAATCGAATATTGGCGCGGCCCGAGTCGCGGTTTTTCCTTCTGCGCCGAGGTGCAGCCGGTTCTCGACCGTTACTGCGTCGCCTGCCATAACGGCGACGAAAGCGCGCCGCTCGGGGCGTTCGACTTGCGCGGTTTGGAGAATATTAAGGGATACGGAACGTATTTCCCGGTTTCGATTCGGCCCGGCAATTGGTCGACGAGTTACGACGCGTTGCACCGTTACGTCCGCCGTCCGGGGATGGAAAGCGATTACCATCTCCTTATGCCGACGGAGTTTGGCGCGGAAACGACCGATTTGTACAAACTGCTCCTCAAGGGGCATTACGGCGTTCGGCTCGACGCGGAGTCTTGGGATCGGCTCTTGACTTGGATCGACCTCAACGCGCCGTATCACGGCTATTGGGGCGAACAGGGCGACTCCGCTAACGCCGCGCGCTGGAACAAGTTGCGTCGCGACGTAATGGAGCTGTATAAGAGCGGCGGCGTCGACCAAGAGGTCAAACGCCCGACGATTTGGGACCCGAAGGTCGCCGCCGAAACGACCCAAACGAATTGGAGCGCGATTCCGAAGAATCCGTTCGCCGCGGGCCCGAACGACGTCGCGCCCTTCGCCGACGGGGAAGCCGTCCGCGCCGCCGCGCTCGCGACGCTTGAAAAGAAAAAGACTTCCGACGCGGCGCCGCTCCTCGATTGGGCGTTCGACGCGCCGGAAGCGAAGAAGCGGCAAGCGGACGAAGCGGAGCGTCTTTTCGGCGACCGAACGAAAACGACGACCGTCTTGGAACCGATTCCGGGATTGAAAATGGAATTTCGTTTGATTCCGGCGGGGACGTTCGCGATGGGCGCGCAGTCGCCCGACGGG
>JAZQAP010000161.1:0-10467 GCA_045545275.1 Thermoguttaceae bacterium
GGCAAAGGCGCGTTTTCCAATTGCAAAGCGTTGCAATCGTTCTCCGCTTCCGCGACGCACCCGACTTTCCGCGTCGTCGACGGCGTCCTTTTCAGCGCGGACGGCAAAACGCTGGTCGCTTACCCGGGTGGGCGCAAAGCGGAAACTTACCGTGTCCCGGACGGCGTCGAAACGATCGGCAAAGACGCGTTTTGGGGGTGCGACGCGTTGGAATCGGTTTCGTTCCCGGACGACTTGCGAACGATTGGCGAACTCGCGTTTTACGAGTGCGCCGCGTTGCAATCGGTTTCGTTCCCGGACGGCTTGAAAACGATTGGCGACTCCGCGTTTTATGGGTGCGACGCGTTAGAATCGGTTTCGTTCCCGGACGGCTTGCAAACGATTGGCAAAGGCGCGTTTTCCAATTGCAAAGCGTTGCAATCGTTCTCCGCTTCCGCGACGCACCCGACTTTCCGCGTCGTCGACGGCGTCCTTTTCAGCGCGGACGGCAAAACGCTGGTCGCTTACCCGGGCGGGCGCAAAGCGGAAACTTACCGTGTCCCGGACGGCTTGAAAACGATTGGCGACTCCGCGTTTTCCAATTGCGCCGCGTTGGAATCGGTTTCGTTCCCGGACGGCTTGCGAACGATTGGCGACTCCGCGTTTTTCAATTGCGTCGCGTTGGAATCGGTTTCGTTCCCGGACGGCTTGCGAACGATTGGCGACTCCGCGTTTTGGGGGTGCGACGCGTTGGAATCGGTCGAACTGCCTCGCGAAACAAAAAGCTCCAAAGCGTTCCCGAGCGATTGCGAAATTCGCGTTCGCTAGGGTTGGACGACGTTTGAAAGTTCAACGTCGATAAAACTTAACGCCGCTCGACGGTTGCGCGTCGGGCGGCGTTTTCGCGTTTGGGCGGGGCAGGGCCGACGCGCTTTCCGGGGGGAGAGCGGTCAGTCGGTTAGGTAGTCTAGGGTGATCGGCGAGAGGTCTTCGCTGAACGGCGGGGCTTTCGGGTTCAGGATTGTTCCTTGGCTCGGGTCGTTTGGGTCGAGGTAGGCGTTCGGGTCGATCGGCGCGTTCCAAAGGCGGCGAATCGTTCGGACGACGCGGGAAGCGGTCGCGTCGGCGCTCCGCAGGTCGCGCTCCGTCCAAGGCCCGCCGAACGCTTGCGTTTTCGCGCCCTTCGTCAAGACGATATACCCTAACGCGACTTTCGTTTCTTCGAGGTCTTCCCGCGAGCGGGCGCCGTCGTAATATTCGAACAAAATTTCCCGGAAAAAACGTCGGTAAAGCGGAAGCTGCAAGTCGACCCAATCGAACGTCGGGCCGGTTTCTTCGTCGAGCGCGGCGCTTTGCGGAGTCCGCGGCGTTTGCGTCGTTTGCGTCGATTGAGAAGAAACGGCGCTTTGCGTTCTTTGGGAGCAAGCGGCGCTTTGCGTCGTTGGAGTGAAAGCGGCGTTTTGCGGGAAGCGGGCGCCGTCGGCGTTTTGCGTCGTTGGCGGAGCGTTCGGCGCGGGCGTTATTCCGAACTTTTCGAGCGTTCGAAGGGGCGCCGAGAGACGCGGTTTCGCTCGGCGTCGGTGTTTGTCGTCGGCGACGTTGCCGAGTCGCGTCGTGAAGAGCGCGGTTTGCGTTTCGTCGTCGAAAACGTCCGGCGCGAACTCCGAAATCGGCTCTTTCGACGGGCGGCCCTCCTTCGCCGCGTCGAACGTTTTATAGTCGAAGACGAACCAACGGTTTTCGCGCGGGTCGTAATCGATTCGGTCGAGTCGACCGAAAATTTCGACCGGGCGTCCTCCGCCGACGTCGAACGTAATCGAGCCGGAACGCGGCGACGCTTCGACGAACTTGATTTGTCGACCGGAGCGCCGCCAAAGCGCTTGCCAACGCGCGAACGCGTCGAGGCGCGAGCGGATTTGCTCGATTTGAACCCGAACGAACGGCGACGAAAGCTCGTTAAAATAACGGCTTGCGACGACGTCGAGTCGTCGGCTCAACCAAGCGGAGATCGCGTCGGCGTCGACCGAATCGCGAATTTCCGGCGCGACGCCGAAGTCGCGAAGCGCGTCGTGCGCGAGCGTTCCGAAGGCGGCGGCGTTCATTTCGGCGGTCGTTTCCGGCGCCGCGGCGCGAAGGTTGAGGGCGCGGCGGAGGAAATATCGGTACGGACAAGCTAAAAAGTCGCGAAATTCCGTTACTTTCATTTTGCTCGGAGCCGGGCCGGTCGTTCGGAGAATCGGAACGCTAAACCCGACCGAGCGCGGCGTTTCGGACGGCGTCGGCGACGTCGGGCCGACGGCGAGAACCGGTTCGGCGCTTTCGGTCGAAGTCGTTTGAATCGGCGTTTCGAGGGACTCCGCGTCGTTTGCGTCGGCGTTTTCAAGGTCGGCGCCGAGCGGCGCTTTCGGGAACGGGCGTCCGAGTTGGCGCGCTTCGAGTTCGGCGAGATCGTTCGAACCGCCGCCCGCGAAGAAGCGGCAAACGCGCGGCGGGACGTTTTCCGGCGCCGTCGCGAACGCGAACCGACTCGGCGTTTTCGGGTCGTTTTGGAGCGAGCGTCGCCCGAAAACGACGAAGAAATTCCGCTTCGACGCGGCGAGCGCCGACGTCAAACAAGCGTCGCGAGCGAACCGGCGGCGCGCGTCTTCGAGCCCGAGTTCGCGGCGCGTTTCGTTCGGAAGGAAGAGGTCGCTCGACTTCGACGACGGAACGATTCCTTCGTTGAACCCGGTCAAAATAAGGTTCGGCGCGTCGTCGAACGCCAAGTCGAGCCAACCTTGCAGCTCGACGACGTCGGCGGCGGGGAAGGGCGGAATCGTCGCTTTCGCGAGTTCCTTCAAAATCGTTCGAATCGCGTCGGCGCCGGTCGCGTCGGCGGTCAACTCTTGCGGAATCGCTTCGAACTTGTCGAACTCTTGATGGAGCGCGGCGAAAAACGCGTCGACTTGCGCCGCCGCTTCGGTCGTTCGGGCGCCCGGCTCCGGTTCCGGGTAAATTTTGCAAAGGAAGTTCGAAAGAATCGGCGCCCAATCGGCGATCGGGAGGCGGCGCTGGTTCGTCTTCCAACGGAAACTTTCGGCGAAATCGTCTTTCGCGAACGCGAGCGGGCCGGAGAAAACGTCGTCCGTTTCGTCGGCTTTAAAGTTTGTCGCGTCGAGTTTTAGCGCGTCGAGGTTCCCGGTTTGCGCGTCGACGGGGGAACGCTTGAAGGTCGGTTCGACGGCGGCGAGCTTTTCGCGTTGGAGCGGCGCGACGTTGGAATCGCAAAACGGTTCGAGCGCGCGGTCGATTAAAATCGCGACCTTGCGCAAGAGGCGAAATTCGGCGTTTTGGCGCGGCGCGTCTTCGTTCTTGTACTCGAACCAACGCCCGTCGACTCGAGTCGGCAAAAAGGTCGCGCGGTAACGGTCGAATTCGGAAAGCCAATCGCCGGGAACGAACGGCGTTTCGGGCGACTCGGCGGCGCTCGCGTCGGTCGACGTTTCGGCGTCGTTAATATTAAGGGGAACGTCGGCGAGTTCCGCGTCTTCGTCGAACGGGGCGTCGTCGCCGAAATCGGGGGGGAGTTCGTCGTCGAACCAAACGCCGTCCTCCGCTTCGTCGAGCGCGGAACCGGGGACGACCGCCGGAGCGTTTTCCTCCGACTCTTCCGCTTCCGTCTCGCCGGAGCGACCGTCGTCGAGCGAAACGAAACGCCAGTTGCGAATCAAATACTCCTCGACGTCGGAGCGTCGCGCCAACTCTTCGAGCGCCGAAAAAGAACGCGTTTCGAGATAGTCGGCGACGTTGCGCAACAGCTGAAAAACGCGGTTTTGCGTCGCCGGCGAACCTTGCGCGCGAATCGTTTCGTACCCGACGTCGCGGAGGGAGCGTTCGAGGAACGGAACGACTTCCGCGTCCGGAACGCCGATCGTCAGCGAGTCGGCGGGAATCGGCTCGTATCGCCAATCGGGGGCGGCTTCCGCGGCGCCGTTTTCGCCGTTTGCGTCGTTTTCGACCGAAATTTTCGACAGTTCGCGAACGAGGAGCGCGGCGGCTTTCCCTTGCTCGACCGGGCCGTCGACTTGGAAGAAGCGGCGGTCGGGAATCGGAATTTCGGCGGTCTCCCAAGCCTCCGGAACGACGACGCCGAACTCGTCGAAGCGGTCTTGGAGCGATTCCGGCGCGAAGACGAAGAACGAAACGCGGTCGCCCAACGCTTCAAAAATCGCCTTTTGCTGGCGGTTCAAGTCGACCGCGCCGACGACGAAGTAACGCTTCGACGCGCCGTTTTCGAATCCGCCGCCGACCGAAACGCCGATTTCGCCGCTAAGGAGCGCCGCCGTTCGCGCAAGGTTGAGGTCTGTTAAGTCGAAGCGCGCCAATTCTTTGCGATAAAGCGCGGCGATTTGACCGAGCGACTCCCAACGCTCCGTCTCTTCCGGCAAGTTCCGACGTCGCGTCGACGCGGCGACCGCCGAAAAGTCGCGATTCTCCGACGCGAGTTCGTCCGCGAGGTCGACGAAGATTTGCGCCAATTCGAGTTGCGCCGCCCAATTCGACTCCGCCGGGAGCGACCTGATCAACGCGCGGCTCTTTTCCGGCTCGGCGTCCGAAAATTCGCGCAACGCCCGCCGCATGCAAAGAAGACGCGTCGGACGAGCGGCGACCCGTTTCCGTTGCGGATAAAGGAATTCCGGCGCGGCCCCGACCGTCAAGTACGTCGGCGGCGTCCAGTCGGGCGCGATCGAACCGGCTTGAATCGCCCGTTCGACTTCCAACTGCAAATACGCTTCCAAGGTGCGGACGGCGCGGCGGCCCGGCAGGACGAAAACGACGTCGCCGAGGTCGAAGGAAAGCGGGCGCGGCGCGTTGTTCGGCGTTAAATTGGAGGATTCGGGCGAACTTTGCGAACGCAAGCGCTCCGTTTCCGTCGAAACGACGAACGAAGCGACTTGCGGCAAAAACGGTCGCGACCAATCGAAAAAGACGCGCTGCATCGACGAAAACTCCCAAAAAGTTCCAACGAAACGCCCGACGACGCGAAGGAAACGAAAAAAAATTAAAACGATACTTGTTGCAAACGTCGATTAAAATTTGAATTTGCAATCAAGCGAAAATGCGTTATCGGAATAAGAAAGCGAAATAGGCGCAAAAAAGGAGCGCGCCGACGCCGATCGCAACCAACGTCCAATAAAGTTGCGGCGTCGCCGGTTGGTCGAGGAAATCGTCGGCTTCCTCCGCTTTTTTACGAGCGAGGAAGGCGAGAACGTCGGCGGGCGTTTCGGCGCTTTCCGCCGGTTCTTCGCCGTCCGGAAACTCGAAATCGCACCATTCGCAACGTTTCGGGAATTTCGGAACGAACGCTTCCGAACAGACGTGACAAAGCGCGATAAAACCTTTTTCGAAAAGGTTTTCCGGTTCGGGCCGTTTGGTTTCCGCGCCGTCGCTTTTTTTCTCGTCGGCGCAAGCGCAATCGTCGCCGCAATTTCCGCCGCAACCGCAAGCGCAATCGTCGCCGCAATTTCCGTCGCCGCCGCAACCGCAACCGCGAGCGCCGGAGCCGTCGACGCGAGCGCGTTCGGGCGTCGTCGGCGTCGAACGCGGCGTTTGGCGACCGGATTTCGAGCGACCGACGTCGGCCCAAGCGCGATTTTGGCGTCGCGCCGACGAGTTTCCGCAACCGCAACCGCCGCCGCAACTTCCTATTTCTTCTTCGTAAAATTCGGCGTCGCGGGCTTTTTCTTCGTCGGAACGGAAGTCCCAAAACGCGTCGTCGCCGAGCGGAAAGAGCGTTCCGGACGTCTTGCAGATGGGACAGCGCGTAACGCGCCGGCGACCGCAATTCGGGCAGCGCGGCCAAACGCTTAACGCCTCTTGGAATTCTTCGTCGTTTTCAAAGTTGTCGCGATATTCGAGCGCCGTTTTTAAGAAATCGTCGTCGATCGGCGGCGCAAAAGGGTTTTCTTCCAATTCGGATTTTAGAGCCATTGGGGAACCTCGTCAAGTTGGGAAAGGCGTCGGCGCGCGGAAGTTTTTAAAGGGGCGCGCGACGCCGAACGGAAAACGGCGAAAGGCGCGTCGTCGAATCGTTCGTTTCGCTTTATTATAATCGTTTTCGCGGGGGAAAGCAAGCGCCGAAACGTCGCGAGCGCGCCGCGAAGAAAACGAAAGTAAAAAAGACCGCGTCGCAACGAAAGCGACGCGGTCTTGCGAGTAAAACGTTTGTTGGGCGACGGCGAACGAACGTCAACCGACGCGGCGTTTCGACGGCGGCGGCAGCAACGACGCGCCGTTTTCGTCGACGACGCGAAGCTGGATCGCCTCCGCGTCGTCGGTCGCGTCTTGGGGCGCGTTCGTTTTTTCCGCTTTTTCGGCTTCGCGAGCGCCGCCGCGCGTCGGCAAAACGGCGCGTTCGGCGGTGATTCCGCGAGTCGTCGTCGCGAGGAAGCGCGCCATTTCGAGGCCGACGCCTTCGGTGTGTTCGCGTTCGATTTTTTCGACGATTTCGCGCCAGTTGAGACCGCTCTTGTAAATAACGCGGTAAATCGCTTTCAACTTGCGAACGTCGGCGGTCGAGAACCCGGCGCGGCGCAAACCGACCGAATTGAGTCCGACGACTTGACTGGAGAGCCCGTCGACGGTAACGAACGGGGGAACGTCGCGAACCAAGTGCGCTTGACCGCCGACCATCGCGAACGCGCCGATGCGAACGAACTGGTGCGCGCCCGCCGCTCCGGAAACAAAGGCGCGTCGACCGACCGAAACGTGTCCGGCGAGCATGACGTTGTTCGCCATAATGACTTCGTCGGCGATTCGGCAGTCGTGCGCGATGTGCGTGTTCGCCATCAGCATGCAGTCGTTGCCGACGACGGTCGAGTCTTCGACGCGCATCGAGCGGTGAATCGTAACGTTTTCGCGAATGACGCAGCCGTCGCCGATAATGACGCCGCCGCAGTCTTCGTCGCTCAATCCGACGCATTGCGGGAGCCCGCCGATCGTCGCGCCCTCGAAAATATGGTTGTTTTTACCGATAACGACGCCTTTTTTGATCGAAACGCGCGCTTCGAGAACGCAGCCGTCGCCGATCGTCGCGCCGTCTTCGACGACGCAAAACGGGCCGATTTGGACGTCTCGGCCGATTTTCGCGTTCTGGCCGACAAACGCTAACGGGTGAATTTGCACTTCCTTGTTGCCTTTTTTTTCGAGGAGGTTGGGAGGAGCGCGGCGGTCCGCGGTTCTTCGCGATTGGCGGCGGAACCGGGGCGAGGACGGCGGCGCGCCGTTGGACTCCCGCGCGTCGAACGGCGTCGCGGGTCGCCGCGTTCTTTTCGGCGACGACGTTATCATAACGAATCGGCGTAAACTTGAAAACCCCGATTTTTGGAATTTTCCTAAAATTTGCCTTTTTTTGAAGCGTTGGGGGCGGAGCGGAAATAGAGACGCGATAAAACGGGGGAAATGGGCGAGAACGGGAAGCGAACGAGAAAAAGCGGGCGAGGAAAAACGCGGCGAGTTTAACGCGCGCCGACGTAAGAAACGAGAGGGCGGAAAGAGCGTTTGACGCGATATTGCGTCGGCGTAATCGTTAAAATCGGCGGAACCGTTTGGGAAAAAGGAAAGGCGACGCGTTTGATGCGCTTTTTTTCAATTTAGAGACGAGAAAGGGTCGACGAAATTAGAGACGTTCCGTTTTGGAGCGTCGCGCGCCGACGCGATCGGCTTCGACCGGGCGCGTCGGACAGTGGAGACGCGACGTTTATCGTTTTGAGATTGGTGAAATGAAAAAAGAATGGTTTTTAGCGTTGGCGTGTTGTCTTTGGGGAGGCGGCGACGCGATCGCGCCGCGTTGCGTCGAGGCGGTCGAAGCCGAAGCGGTCGCTTCGTCGGGCGTCGAGTCGTGGATTGTCGAGCTTGAAAAGCGTTGCGCCGTCGCGAAGAAAGAGTATTCGCCCCAATACGATCGAACGACCGCGGAGGCGAGACGAGCCGCGCGCGAGGCGATCGTCGCCTTGGAAACGCGTTTGCAAGAGCGTCCGAACGACCGCGCGACGCGGGCTTTTTACGCGGAATTGCAAAAATGCGGATTGACGGGCGAGACGGTTTCGCCGGGAGCGTTTCGCAAGGGGGCGATCGAGATGAATCGTCGCGTCGCGTCTTGCGCGCCGCCCAACGACGAGTTGACGACGGCGGTCGTCGTCGCGTTGCAACGTTATTCGGAAGCGAACGCTCGCACGCTCGGCGCGCTCGATAAAGAGAAGGTCGCGCTTTTTGAAGAGGAGCGCGCCTATTTCGGCGAAATTTGCGACTACTTTGTCGAGTGTTTGCAAAAGTACTTGCGCGAAAACGACTTGGAATCGCTCGACTCGGTCTCGTTCGCGCTCGCCGAACTGACGTATTGCCAACCGGAGTCGCCGGCGGTCGAGGACATCGTCGCGAAAGCTCGTTCTTGCTTCGAAAAGCCGAATTTTTATATGGAAATCGACGCGCCGACGCTCGCGTCGTTCGTCGAGCGTCCGATCGCCGAAGATTTCGATATTTGCGAAAATATTCGCGGAACGCAAGCGCGAGGCGCGGGACGCGTGAACGGCGATATGGTCGTGAAACTGCGCGAAAACGGCGATAAGGCGGAGCTGTGTCTCGCTCTTTCCGCTTCCGTCGCGACGCGAACGATCGGTTCGAGCCGCGGCGTGCATGTGAACGCCGACAATTTCGGGCGAGTTCGCGCCGAAAAAACGGTTTTTTGGAGCGAAAAAGGTTTGGAGTCGAAACCGAGCGTCGCCGTCGGAACGATGAAAACGCGCGTTAAAGGCATTAACTCCGAACGTTTGGCGCCGTTGGGCGGACTCGTGATTCAGACGAAAGTCGCGAATGAAATTCCGAAAACGGAGCAGGAATCGGCGGCGCGAATGAGCGCTCGCGTCGCGACGCGGCTCGACGAAGAGGCGGGCGGCCAAATCGACGAATTTAACCGTCGTTGGGCGCGCACTCGCAACGCCTCGTCGCCGGAAAAACGAGCGGTGCGCGGCGTCGCGTCGCGAACCGACGAAGAGCGTCTTTATTTCTCTTGTTTGGTCGGGCGCGCCAGTCAACTTGCGTCGCCGACCGAAGAGCTTGCCGCTTGGTTGCGCGAAGTCGACCGACGCAACGCCGAGAACGAAGCGACCGCTAGTTCGGACGTCGCGCCCTTGAACGACGCGCCGCGTTCGGCGAGCGTCGCGAAGCGATACTCCGGTTCCGTCGAGCGCGGCGCGGAGAAACGGCGCGGCAACGTTACGCTGCGAGCGCATCAAAGCGCGCCGAATAACGTCGCTTTCGTCGCTTTGAGCGGTTTGCTTTTCGAAGGCGGAGATATGGGCGAAGCGTTGCTCGCGCGTTTTCCCGGCGTCGATCCGAAGGACGCGACCGAGTTTCTCGAACGTTTCCGCGCGGAAAAAGCGGGAAACGACGCCCTTTCGAGCGAGAAGATTATTTATCGATTTGCGCAAGATCGCCCGTTCTCCGCGCGTTTCGACGGAAATAAAATCGTTACGCGTCTTCGTTTCGACTCTTTCGAGCGCGACGGTCAAGTTTGGCGCGACTTGGAGATTTGCTTCGTTTACCGCGTCGAGCAAGAAAACGGACGTTTTGTCTTCCGTCGCGAGTCGATCGACGCGATTCCGCTTAGACTCGACCAATCGGCTCCGATTCCGGCGCGGTTCCAAGGGTTTCGCGCGCTCGTTTTGAGGACGCTCGACGACGTCGTTCGCGACGAATACGTCGTCGACGACTTGCCGCTGGTCGACTGGCAGACCGACGAAACGCTCGGGTATTTGACCCCGGTTTCGATGGAAGCGAAGGACGGCTGGTTCGAGACGGAATTTACGTTCCGCGCTGAAAAAGAAAAGAAATAGTCGATAATCGTTGAATGAAACGTTTATCGAACGGGCGACGCGTTGAAAAAACGCGTCGCCCGTTTCTTTTTGGGAGAGCGCGCGGAAGTGGAGAAGGGGGAGAAAACTGTGGAAGAACGCGCCGACGAGCCCCTGTTTTATTTTGCCTATTTTAACTGGATTGCGCGTCTTTACTCTTTTGCGCTATCGCTCTTTTTTTGACAATCAGATTAAGCCTTTTGAAGGCGATAATTGGAATTCTATATTCGACAAATACGGCGGAAAAGTTGTGAAAATTTTTGAAAAAAGCGTCTTTTTGGTTGTAAAATTTGACAATTTCGGTTAAACTAGGGTAGAGTCCGGAATATCCGTTTTTATTTTGGGAACTGTAAAGAGACGCGGGTTAGGTAAATTGGCGAGAAAAAACGGCGCGAAACGAAGAAGACGTTTACGCGTCGCCGCCCAGTTTGTCGAACGTCGACCGTTTTCCGCGTCGATAAAAGCTAAGAAGTTCGCTTAGCGAGATTCCCAAATAATAAGCGACATTCGCGTTTTTCCGTTTGAGCGTCTTTCCGAACCGCGGTTGGATTCCCCTTGAGTCGTCCGACGACGAGGGGCCTTTCCGAGCGGCGACGAG
>JAZQAP010000162.1:0-8852 GCA_045545275.1 Thermoguttaceae bacterium
GCGTCGCTTGAAAAAACGACGACCGACGGACGCGTCGAGTTCGAACTCGGCTCCGGGTTTTACGAGATTACCGCCGAGTTGCAACGTTAGTCGTAACTTGGAGTTAGCTGTTGTTTAGGAAGGACGGCGCGGCGTTGGACACGACGTCGCGCCGCCGTTTTGTTTTTTTACTTTTAAATCGAGCAGATGACGTCGACAAAATATCGCTATTTGTTTTTGTTTTTACTAACGACTGTAATTTGGGGCTTTGGATTCCTCGTCGTTAAGAACTTGACGAACCGCGAAACGCCGGTTTACTTTATCTTGATAGGGCGCTTTGTTTTAGGGTTCGCGACGTTATCGCTCTGCCGTAAGTTGGCTAAATCGCCGAGGTTAAGCGCGAAGGAAGCCCTGCGCGGCGCGATTTGCGGGACGGCGCTCTTTGCCGCGTTCGCGACGCAAACTTGGGGAACAACGATGACGACGCCGGCTAAAAACGGAATGCTCACCGGGACTTACGTTCTCTTTGTTCCGCTTTTTTTGACGGCTCTCGAACGCAAAATTCGCTTGCGACCGTTTGTCGACGCGGCGATTTGCGCGGTCGGGCTTTTTGTGTTTTTCGAAGTTTATCGCGACGCGACGTCGTTTAATTTGGGCGCGCTTTTTTCGCTGGTTTCCGGCGTTTTTTTCGCGATTCATTTCCTTGCGACGGAACGTCTTACGTCGCGTTTTGACCCGCTGAACTCGGCGGCGGCGCAGTTGGCGACGGTCGCGGTTTGGGCGACGCTTTTTTCGGCGGCGTTCGAACGGGACAAAATCGATTTCGCGTCGATTGCGACGTCGCGAAGCGTCGCGGAATTTCTTTATCTTGGCGTTATTTCAACCGGGTTTGCGTATTGGTCGCAAGTCCTTGCGCAGTCAAAACTTGAAGCGACGGTTATTTCGGTCGTCGCGTGTTTGGAGTCGATTTTCGCGGTTGTTTTTTCGATAATTTTCGGATACGAAACGATTTCGGCGGGAATTGTCGTCGGAACGCTAATCGTTCTTGTTGCGACGGTGCGAAGCGCGACGGCTCCGGCGGATTCGGAAGAAAACGACGGCGAAAAAGCGCAAAAGAACGCGGCGTAACGCGTTGAAGACGGGAGGTTTGCGTTGCTTTAAACGTCGAGCGGCGCGGACGGACGCAAAAAAAGCCGACGTCGAGAAGCTCGTCGTCGGCGCGTTATTAGTCGTTTGAGGTAAATCGTTAATCGACGTCGCTTGCGTTGCGTTCGACGTCGATTTTTTTATCGCGGGACGCGGCTTCGCGGAGCATATTGCGCGTGTTGTGGCAACGTAAAATGTGTTCGTACAAGCCTATCCAGCTTTTGTCTTTTTCCGGGTCGCGACGGTAACACGGGTCGGCGGCTTCCGGATCGCGTTCTTCGCCGATAAACCGCCCGCCGTCGGGGTTTCCGCCGAGGTTGCGCGGGTAGCCTTGGCGGTCTTCCAGCGCCCATTGGAGCGAGTGAAGCCATTCGTGCAGCATCGGTTCGCCGCCCGGCTCGCGCGACGCGGCGCCGGTTCCCCAGTTGAAGGAAATGTAAGTCGCGCCGCGGGTTACGGGCGCCCATTCGCCGATCGCGCCGCCGAAAAGAAGAAGCGGAATCGCGTCGTTTTTGACGTCGGCGGGCGCGGTTCCGCCGGTTTTTACGAACGCCATAATCGTATCCGTCGAGTCGACAGGGATTTCCGGCAAGAGCGGAAGAATCGCGGTCGGCCCGGCCCAGTAGCGCCCGTCGACGTCCGACATTTCCGTCGCGGTCTTCTCAACGACTTCGAGCGTCCATTCGATTCGGAGCCAACCGTCGGAAAATTTCTCGACGAACGCGGCGAAACCGGCCATTCCGCGGCGAATGCGTTCGATTTCTTCGTCGTCGTAAACGTATTGAGCGCGGCGCGTTGCGTCGCCCTCTTGCCAAGAAAAATCGAGCGCGCGAACGACGAAAGCGCGAACCTTCCAAACGCCCGCTTTCGCCGGGTCCCGGTTCGGCGCTACTTTTTGACGCAAAACGTCGAATTTGTCGCGCAGGAGTCGGCGGGTCGCTTCGTCGATCGGTTCCGTTTCGTAAATCTGCTCGGCGGAAGCGAGCGCTTCGTTCCAAAGTTCCGCTTTTTCAAGAGGTTCGAGAAACTTGGCGACGCGTTCGGCTTGCGTTGGCGACGCGGCGTCGTCGGCGAAGGAAGAGGCGGCGCAACCGACAAACGCGACGGCGACGAAAGCGAGGGAAGGTCCGAAATTGCGGAACGAACGCGTCGGCGTTAAAAGACGAGCGAGCATAACGCAAACTCCTTAAAAATAAAGAAAATGGAGGGAAAACGTTAAACCAAAGTTGGCGACGTCGCTTAACGAAAAGCTAGCGACAAACGTCGCTTGGGACGAGAAACGACGCTAACGTTAGGCGGCGTCCGATTTTGCGTCGTTAGGCGTTAGGCAAAAGCGGAGGATGGGGCGTCCGGTTCCGACGTTGGAACCGACCGTTTCGAGAGAAACGACGTCCGAGTCGGGAAGCGGCGCGGAGGGCGAAGCGTTTGCGTCGGACGTTTGGAGCGTCGGCGACGCGACGGAGACCGGCGTTTCGTCGGCTTGCGGTTCGCTTGGAAGTTCCGAAGTTTCGGGGACTTGCGATTCGGCGTTTTGCGATTCTTGCTCCGCTTTCTCGCGTTCGGCGCGGCGTTCTTCGCGAAGGGCGCGCAAATCGGTTTGAATCGCTTGCTTTTCGAGACCGATTTCATACGTCCAATAGTCGGCGGTTTCGAGCTTCTCCAACGCCGCGAGGGTTTGGCGCGCTTCGGAAAAACGTTTGATATGTCGATAAAGCGTCGCGAGTAAGAGAAGCGCTTCGGCGTCTTGCGGGTTCTTTTTTAGAACGGATTTCAACGCGCATTCCGCTTCGAACCATTCGCCGCGGAGGTAACGGGTTTGCGCTTCGAGAAAAAGCGCGCCGTCGGCGTCGAAAAGGAGCGATTTTTCGTAACGTTTTAGGCGTCCGCTCGCGACGGCTCCGAGGAAAATCCAAGCGACGAGGAAAACGACGACGGACGACGCGCGCAGATAACCGCTCGGGAAACCGTTCCAAAAAAAGTTGACGAAAAGGGTCGCTTGGGCGAGAACGCCGAAAAGGAGCGCGAGCGCCAATTGATCCCAAAGCCCGCGTCGAACGACGCCGACGAAGCCGGGCCAAAGCGAGAGGGACGAAAAAACGACGCGCAACGGAACGCTCCTTAAGTAATAACGACAAAAACGAGGCAAGCGGCGCTCGTCGGGGCGCGGACGGGCCGGGACGAAATTTTCTCCGCCTTTTTCAACTTTTCGAGTTTACTTTTTTAAACGCGCCTTGTCAACGGCGATTTTTTATGTTATTTTTATAGGGTTGCGGCGAAGAGCGAACGCTCGGCGGCCGAAACGGTAAAATTTCGACGCTTTTTGGGGATTTGGGGGGAAAATAACGAATATGCAACCGGAATTTATCGCGCTCCGAGGCGAAAACGTCGACGAAACGGCGGCGGTTCGGCGAGTCGTCGACGCGTTGCGGGACGGGAAGTTGGTCGTATTGCCGACCGAAACGGTGTACGGCCTCGCGGCGCTTGCGTCGAACGCGGCGGCGGTCGAACGCTTGATCGCGGCGAAAGGGCGGCCGGCGGGGCGACCGCTCGCGCTCGCGATTTCCGGCGCCGACGTTTTGGAGAGATTCGCGTCGAACGTTCCGACGTTGGCGAAGCGGTTGGCGCGTCGACTTTGGCCCGGGCCGTTGACGCTCGTTCTCGACGCTTCCGACTCGGCGAGCGAACTGGCGCGGTTGCCCGAAACGTCGAAAAAAGCGATTTTGCCGGAGGGAAAAGCGGGATTCCGCGCGCCTCGCAACGCTTTTGTTTTGAAGGTTTTGGAGGCGTTGGACGAGCCGATCGTTTTGACGAGCGCGAACCTTAGCGGCGAACCGCCCGCAACCTCGGCGGCGGACGCGAAAGTCGGGCTCGACGACCGCCCCGATTTGATCGTCGACGACGGCGTCGCGGCGTTCGGGGAACCGTCGAGCGTCGTTGAAATCGTTAAAACCGGCAAAGTTGGCGGCGACGGCGAGGAAGAAGCGGCGAAAATTTTGCGCGAAGGGGCGATTTCGTCGGAAAAACTGCGCGATTTTTCGGCGAAAGTCGTTCTTTTCGTCTGCACCGGGAACACTTGCCGGAGTCCGATGGCGGAAGCTATCGCGAAAAAAGAGGTCGCGGCGCGACTCGGAATCGACGCGCAAACGCCGGAAGAACTCGACGCTAAACTTCAAGAGCGCGGGTTTTGGATCGCGTCGGCGGGCGTCGCGGCGGCCGATTTTTCCCCGGCGAGTTCGAACGCGAAGACGGTTGTTCGCGAAGATTTCGACGCGTCGCTCGACCGACACGCGGCGCAGTCGGTTTCGCCGTCCCTCGTTCGAGTCGCCGACTTGATTTTGACGATGGGACGTTCGCACCGCGCGGCGTTGCTGGCGGAGTTTCCCGACGCGGCGGAGCGTTGCGAGCTGTTGCGACCGGACGGCGGCGACGTCGCGGATCCGTTCGGCGGTTCGGCCGAAGTTTATCGGCGGTGCGCTCGGGAAATCGCGGCGGCGGTTCGCGAACGTTTGCCGGAAATAATGTGAAAATCGGAAAAGTCGCTCCGTTTTGACGCAAAATCGAGCGACCTTTAAGGAATTGGCGTTAAAACGCGGCGAGTTCGCCGGTTTTGACGGCGTTTTGATTTTGTTGTTTTTTTTAACGTTAATTGTTTTTGAAGCGAAAGTTTAAAATAAAGATGGAAAACTTGGCCGATTATATCCGTTCGATTCCCGATTTCCCGAAACCGGGGATTATTTTCCGCGACATTACGCCGCTGATCGAGAATCCGACCGGGCTGAAAGAGGCGGTCGACGGGATCGCCGAAGCGATTTCGACTTGGGGCCCGATCGATAAAATCGTCGCTCCGGAAGCGCGCGGGTTCGTTTTCGGGGCGCCGCTCGCGTTGCGTCTCGGGGCGGGGTTGGTTCCGGCGCGGAAACCGGGTAAGCTGCCTTATAAAACGGTTTCGGTCGAGTACGCGCTCGAGTACGGAACGAATACGCTCGAGATTCACCTCGATTCGATCAAGCCGGGCGACCGCGTTTTGTTGCTCGACGACTTGCTCGCGACGGGCGGAACGGTCGCCGCTTGCCGCAAGTTGGTCGAAGGGCAGGGGGGCGTTCCAGTCGGTTGCGCGTTCGTCATCGAGCTGGTCGACTTGAAGGGGCGCGAAGCGTTGGCGGGCTTGCCGGTCGCGTCGCTGATCGAGTTCGAGGGCGAGTGAGTCGGCGTTAAGTCGCTTGGTTAAAGATGTTGGAGAAACGTTGAAAAAGAAAACGGCGCGAATGTTGCGGAAACGTTCGGCGCCGTTTTTTTGCGTTATCGGGAAAATACGCCCGTTTGAGGAGGAAAACGCTTGAGACAAACGCTTCGTTGGGCGCGCAAAACCGCGTCGACGTCGGTTTTAAACGTTAACAACGTCGCGACCGGCGCCGTCAAGCGCGTTCGACGGGGAAGCGGCGCCGATTTCACGGGCGTTTAACCGTCAAAATCGGCGACGCTTAACGTCAAGCGTTTCAAACTTTACGCGGTTTGAACGTCCAGGAGCCGAGCGCTTTCTTGTCGGCGACCATTTCCGCGCTCAATTTGAGTTCGTCTTTCGTAACCGTCGCGTGAATGCACGTCGCGCCCTTGAGTTCAGGGCCGCCGCCGACGATTTGCGCCCAACCGCGCTCCGCCGTCGGTTCCGCGTAGCTGAAGCGGTGTTGGTGCGCCGCGACGAGGAGTTGGACGCCGTGCCGATGGAGAATCGGGCCCCAAAGTTTTTGACACGTCCATTGGTACGACGCCCATTTGTCTAAAATGTTGCCCGGGTTCGCTTTCGGGTTCGCGTCGTAGAGCGGGATGTGGCAGAACGCGACGATAAACGGCGCCGACGCGATCTCCGGACGGGTCAGCGCCGACTCGAGCCAAGCCGCTTGAAGTTCGCGGTACGGCTCGTAGTTCGCCATCGACGACCAAGCCGGATGCCAGTCCGGTTTGTCTTCGCCGGTGTCGAGAATCACCGCCGCGAGCGGGCCTTGACGGAACGCGTAGTTGCAACCGAGTTCGGCGAAACGCGGGTCGTCGTGCTTCCAGGTCGTGAAGCATTTTTTCAGGTCGCGCACCCATTTGCCGCGGCGGTCGTGGTTCCCGGCGGCGAAAACGAGCGGACGTTCGGCGGCGTAAGGCTTGCCGTTCGGGTTCGCGATCGATTTTTTCGCGACTTCGCTCGTCATGTAGTCGGAGCAAACGTCGCCGTTCCAAACGATGAAATTCGGCTTCAGTTCGTCGAAGCGTTCGATCAATTTACAAATCGTCGGGACGGTGTTGTGCGTGTCGTTCATGACGCCGAACGAAACTTTTTCCGGCGCCGGGCCGACCGTTTCGAAGGAGTAAACGTCGCTGTATTCCGGCGCGGAAACCGTTTTATTGTAAGCGTTAACGTAATCGAAGGAGCAGGTCGCGGTTCGGTAATAGTACTTCGTGTTCGGCGCGAGCCCTTCGATGCGAGCGTTCAGGAAGTCGACTTCGTAAGGGTTCAAGCCAAACTCCGAATTGCGGGCGAATTTGCCGAGGTCGGGCGTCGTTCCCCATTCGACCCAACCGGTCGCCGGACGGTTTAGCGACCAGGCGATCGACGCGCTCGTTTCGGTAACGTTTTGCAGGAGCGGGAAAGACGCCGCGATTTTTTCCGGTTGCGCCGGTTTTTCCGCCGCCTTGGCGCCGTCTTGGGCGAGCGCGTCGGCGCCGGACGCGAGAACCGAACCGGTCAAACCGGCCGCGGCGAGGGAACCGAAGAAGGAGCGACGGTCGAAACCTTGGGAACCGTTGGACGAAGGATTCATAACAAGCCTCCTAAAACGTCGACGGCAAAGGGCGGGCGCAAAAGCCGCGTCGGACGCCGTCGAACGAGCGCTATAGTAATAAGGACAAAATGCGGGCGCGGCGATTTCGCGAAAGCGGCGCTCCGATTCCGCGCTCGGCTTCAAATAAGGAGCGGCGGAGGGAGCGAAAATCGACGCTACCCTTTAATCATACCGCAACGCCGCCGCAAAATAAACCGCCAAAACCGAATTTTTCGCGATTTTTTCCAAATTTTTCGCCGATTTGGCTAAAATTGTCGCTTCGAGCGTCCCGAAATCGGCTCCTTCGCTTGACGGCGAGCGGTCGCGCTGTTAAAATAGGGGAAAACGCGGAAGATAGGGCGACAAAAAAGAGAGAAAACGGCGAAACGGCGCCGGTTTTAGCGATTTTGCGTCGCCGACTTCCGCGGAACCGACTGCGTTCGGAATTTTTTAACGAAAATTTAAGTAAAATAGAAAGATTGCGCAAAATGAAACGGTTCTTTCTCGGCGGTTTGACGTTCCTTAGCGTCGCGGCGGCGCTGGTCGTCGGCGGCGCGGCGAGCGTCTTCGCTTGCACCAACCTCATCGTTACCAAGGGCGCGTCGGCGGAAAACGCTTGCGTCGTTACGTACACGGCGGACAGCGCCGGATTCTTCGCGAAACTGGCGATCGTCGAAGCGTCGGACGGTTCGTTCCGACCGGCGGGCGGCTCCGACGTCTTCCCGGAAGGGACGCCGACTTACCGCGTCTTCGGCTTCTGCGGCGAGACGGTGATCGACGAGTTTCAAGGAATTATGAACGAGAAACAAGTCTCCATCGCGGAAACGACCTTCGGCGGGTTCGAGGAACTGCAAAACAAGAACGGCGCGAAGTTTATGTATCCGGAGCTGATGACCGCGGCGCTTCAAGGCGCGGCGACCGCTCGGGAAGCCGTCGAGTTGATGGGGCGGTTGGTCGACGAACACGGGTACGCCGACGTCGGCGAATCGATCTCCGTTTGCGACAAGAACGAGGCTTGGATTTTCGAAATCAGCGGAACCGGTTCGACCGAAGAAACCGAAAATAAGGGTTGCGTTTGGGTCGCGGTTCGCGTTCCGGACGGCGAAATTACCGCGCACGCCAACCAAGCTCGCATCGGCGTCTTCCCGAAAAACGACCCGGCGAATTGCATTTACTCGAAAAACGTCGAGTCGTTCGCGATCGAAAAGGGGCTGTACGACCCGAAATCGGGCAAGCCGTTCTCGTTCTGCGAGGCTTACGGCAACATCGATATTACGAGCCTGCGCGCATGCGAAAAACGCGTTTGGAGCATCTTCCGCCGCGCCGCGCCGTCGCTGAATCTGCCGGTCGATTACGCGCAAGGCGTCGAGGGCGCCGCGCCGTATCCTTGGTCGATTAAGCCGGACAAAAAGCTGACGACCGCCGACGTCGCCGCCCTGATGCGCGACCATTACGACGGCACCGAATACGATATGAGCGAAGGAATCGACGGCGGTCAGTTCGGGATTCCGATGCGCTGCCGCCCGCTTTACTGGGAAGTCGACGGCAAAAAGTACATGTGGGAACGCCCGATTTCGACGCAACAAACTTGCTTCTCGACGATTACGCGTTCGACCGCCGACCTTCCGGACGCCGTCGGCGGGCTCGTTTGGTTCGGTTGGGACGACACCTACACGACGTGCTATTCGCCGATTTACGCCGCGACGACGCGAATTCCGGCGTCCTGCGACTGCGGCTCGATCAAGCGTTTCGAAATGAAGTCCGGCTGGTGGACGTTCAACTTCGTCGCCAATTACGCCTACCCGCGTTACAAGGAGATGATTCCGGAAATCAAGACGGTTCAAGAAGAGCTCGAAACGTATTTTTACCGCGCTCAACCGGCGGTCGAACGAGCTGCGGCGGAACTCGCGAAGACCGACG
>JAZQAP010000163.1:0-1610 GCA_045545275.1 Thermoguttaceae bacterium
CTTGGAGGCAAAAGAAGAAAACGGGCGATTAGGCGACGATGAAGTCGCTTTCGCATTGCGAATTTTTAAAACGTCGGGTTGGAACGCGGGCGACGCGACCGTTCGCGCCGAGTTGCGCGCCAAAGCTCTCGCCGTCTTAAACGCCGCCGGGAAATTAGGCGAAACGCAGGATAGCTTGAAGCGTTTTTTGACGAACGCTCCGGGCGCCGTCGAGACGGCGATGCGGCTTGTCGACGTCGAAATTGAGCGAGGACAAATAGATAGCGCGAAAAAATTTCTCGCGGCGATCGAAGAGCGATTGCCCAACGAGCCGGGCGCGTTGGTCGACTACGCGACGTCGTTAGATAAAGTCGGCGAAGTTGACAAAGCGAAAGTTTTTTTAGGCAAAGCGTTTGCGCGCAAGCTCGACGTTTATTTTTCTAATTCCGAGAAGCCGGAATTTTGGACGTTGGCCGACGACGTCGCGTTTCTTGAAACGCAAAACGTCGAAACGTTGGCGCCGTTCGCCGCGGCTTCTTTTCGAGTCGCGTTGGAAGCGGCTAACGACGAAACGCTTGCGGAAAAAGGAGTTGCGTTAATCGATAGATTATGGCGCGGCGCGACGTCGCAAGAAGCGAAAATCGCGTTGCAAACGTCCGGTTCGAGACTGTTGGCGACTTCAAACGATTCGAGATTTTTCCCGTATTTGAGCGATTGGTTCCTAAACGCCCTCGCGCCGAACGCCGAATCGAACGAACCTTATCCCGATTATCAAGACGTTTGCCGCGTTGTTTTTTGGAACGATCGTCAACCGGAAACGCTTCCTATTATTGCGCTTAGGATGTTAGACGCCGAAAAAGACGGCGATACGTTGGAAACGTTTTTAGCGCGACTGCGTGAAATTACCGAGGTTTACGCCGCTCGACCCGACGAAAATCCGGCGCGACAAAGCGGCGCGCTCGTTTTGACGATTTCCGTCCTGCTTCGCTTGGGCCGCGTCGACGAGGCCGTCCAAGTCGCCAATGAATCGCGACGGTTCGAAGCCTTTTGCGCGCCGGAGTTTAAGAACGACGCGCTTTCGCTCGCGCTCGCTTTTGAATATTTTAGCGACAACGAGTCGCGAGAAAAATGCGGCGAGCTTACGCTCGATTTGTACGAGCGCGCTTTTGCCGAAAACCGACATCCCGTTTACGAACCGTTTTATATTTCAAAGATTTATCCGCTAGGATCGAAATCCGTAAAGGACGACGTTAGAACGAAATACGTCGATAAAACGTTCCAAAAATTGCGCGAAGTGTTGCGTTTAGTCGCAGACGCGGACTTAAAGTCGAATCGGCGTGTTTCCGGAACCTTAGAGAGCTTGTCGACGTTTGAGTTGTATACGCAAACGTTGGGAGAACTCGCTTTGGAGCTTGGAGAAGCTCGACGGTTACGTCGGATTTTAGACGAAAGCAAGGCGCTCGAACGTTGCGACGATTTAGAGGACGCGACGCCGGAATGGACGAGTTATCTCGAAACGCTTCGAACGCTTTCGGAACGTTGCGAAAACGGTTCGCAAAACAAATAATAGTAACGTTTAGCGTTGTTTAAAAACGATTGAAAAGGAGAAAGAGAATGAAAAAGAATTTGAT
>JAZQAP010000164.1:0-2679 GCA_045545275.1 Thermoguttaceae bacterium
GTTTCCCCGTCGAACCGCCCGTTCGCGCAAGCCGTCGCGTCCAACGACGCGGCGGTTTTTTGGTTTCGAGCCGCTCGACTCTTCGCCGACGTTTCGCCCGCCCGAAACCCCGCGTTTTTCCCATTTCCCCTGTTTTAACGCTATTCTCCATAAAGGAAATCGATATGTCGAACCTCTGCGCGCTCGACTACGCCGTCCTAGCGCTATTTTTCCTCGCGACGCTTTACATCGGTTGGCGTTCGATGCGGAAGGCGGGCGAAAGCTCGTCCGAATTCTTCCTCTCGGGCCGAACGCAGCCTTGGTGGCTCCTCGGCTTTTCGCTCGTCGCGACGACGTTCGCCGCCGACACGCCGAACTTTGTAACGCAAGTCGTTCGCGAGCAAGGCGTTTACGGCAACTGGTGCTGGTGGGCGTTCCTCCCGACCGGCCTCACGACGGTCTTCATTTACGCGAAACTTTGGCGTAAACTCGGCGTTACGACCGACCTCGAATTTTACGAAACGCGATACAGCGGCGCTTCCGGCGCGTTCGTCCGCGCGTTCCGCACCGGCTACCTCGGCCTTGTCGTCAACACGCTGATTATGGCGAACGTAACCCTTGCGATCATCAAGATTTTCGGCGTTATGCTCGGCTTTTCCGCGCTCGAAACGCTGTTGATTTCCGGCACGGTAACGGTGATTTTCACGACCGTCGGCGGTTTCTCGGCGGTCCTTTGGGCCGACTTTATCCTCTTCGTCGTCGCGATGATCGGAAGTATCGCCGCGGCGGTCGTCGCGGTTCGCCTTCCCGAAGTCGGCGGGCTTTCCGGGCTCTTCGCTCACGAAGCGGTCGCGTCGAAACTCTCGTTTTTCCCGGCGTTTAACGACTATTCGGCGGTTTTGTCGCTCTTGGTCGTTCCGCTCGTCGTCCAATGGTGGAGCGCTTGGTACCCGGGCGCGGAGCCGGGGGGCGGAAGCTACACGGCGCAACGCATGCTCGCCGCGAAGACGCCGGGCCACGCCGTCGGCGCGACCCTCTTCTTCAACGCGTGCCACTACGCCGTCCGTCCTTGGCCTTGGATTATCGTCGGTTTGGCGTCGCTGATTATCTTCCCGGACTTGGAATCGCTGCAAAAAGCGTTCCCGCACGTAACGCAACCGGGGCACGACATGGCGTATCCGGCGATGATGACGCTTCTTCCGGGCGGGATTTTCGGCGTCGTCGTCGCGTCGCTCTTCGCGGCGTACATGTCGACGATCGCGACGCACCTGAACCTCGGTTCGTCGTATATGGTGAACGACCTGTACTTACGTTTCATTAACAAGGACGCGTCGGAGAAGAAACTCGTTCAAGTCGGGCGCGCTTGGACGGTCGTTTTGATGGTTCTGTCGTGCGTCGTCGCGACGCAACTTGAAAGCGCGCTCGGTTCGTTCCAAATTTTGATTTCGATCGGCGCCGGCACCGGGCTTTTGTTCCTCCTGCGCTGGTTCTGGTGGCGCATCAACGCCTATTCGGAAATCGCCGCGATGTGTTTCGCGCTCCCGACCGCCGTTTACTTCCAACTTTACCATAAATCCGTCTGCTTAAACGCTTTCGGCATGACGGAAGAAGCGTTCGCCGCGTCTTGGCTCTCGAACGGCGGTTTACAACTCGTCGCAAGCGTCGCCCTGACGACGGTCGGTTGGCTCGCCGTTACCTTCCTGACGCCTCCGGACGACAAGGAAACGCTTCGCGAATTCGTCCGCAAGACGCGCGCCGGCGGCCCCGGTTGGCGCAAGGTTTACGAAGACGCCAAACGCGACGGCGTGTCGCTCGAAGGCGAAGCCGACAAATGGCCGGTTCCGCTCGGAATCCTTTGCAGCGTCGTCGGTTGCGTTTCGATTTACGCCGCGCTCTTCGGAACCGGCGCGTTCCTTTACGGCGACTTCGTTCTCGGCGGCGTTTTGACCGTCGTCGCGGTCGTTAGCGGCGGCGTCCTTTGGGCCTGCTGGAAGAAGATGGAAGCGGTCGCCGCGTCGAACGAACCCGAGGCGGCGCAAGAACTTAGCAAAGCCGAATAACGGCGAAAAACCGGACGCTTAGCGAAACCGCCCGAGCGTTCGGCCTTCTCCGTTTAATAAAAAACGAGCGACGTTCGCGAAACGCCGCTCGTTTTTTTGTTATTGACGCCGCGTCGTTTTTTCGGTATTACGCCGCGTCGACTTCCAGACATTACATCATATAGCGCCGTCGTTTTTTCGCCGACTTTCCGTTACCTCCCGTCGCTTCGACGTTTTTTCGCCGGTTCCTCCGTTACTTCCCGTCGCCGACTTTCGGAACGTCCGCGATTTTAACGGTTTGAAAGATCAACCCGCCAAGCGTTTCGTAAAGCGCGCCGACCGTTTCGCCGTCGATCTTCACGAGGGACGAATACCCCCAGCCGCCGGGTCGATAAAGCGTCAGTTCGCGATCCCAAGTCGTTCCCTCGTCGGCGCTTAGTTTAAGCGTCATATCGACGCGCCCGTTCTTCGAGTTCGGGTTCATGAACGCGAGACAATCGCTTTGATCGCCGGCGAGCGTCGACGAAAACCGGATTAAACTCGCTTGGCAAATCGGCTCGACGAGCGTTTTTTTCGACGTCGGGTGTTCGTCCCAAGTTTCGCCGAAATCGCGAGTTACGGCGACCGACCGCGCGCGCCCTTCGAAGTTGCGCATGTTCAA
>JAZQAP010000165.1:0-7457 GCA_045545275.1 Thermoguttaceae bacterium
GGGGGGCGAAGGAGGCTTTGAGGCGGACGTTGCGAACGATTTCGGACGGCGGTTGAACGGCGTTCGAGCGAACGGAAGTAAGACGCGAGCGAGATAAAACGCGAATTTGACGGCGGAATTGCTGATTTTAGCGATTTTAACGAATGCGGTTTGGGGATTTGCCGCCGACGTCGCGTTTGCGAAGGGCGCGCCTCTTGATTTTCGGCGGTTTCGGCGGTTTAATTAATGAACGAACAACGCGGTCGAAACGCGTCTTCGACGCCGCGTTGATTGCCGAACTTCTCTATTTTAACATTTTGCGCTTAGAAAACCGCTTTTCCAACGCGCTCGCCGCCGAAAGGAAGCCCGTCGTGCCGACGTCGACCCCCGAACCGAATCCGAACGCCAATCCGAATCGCCGCCGTTCGTCGTCCGTTTCATCCGCTCAATCCGCCGCCGCGAGTTTTAGCGATTCGGTTGGATTAGATAAACGGGAGGAATTAAGCAAAACGGGAAAAGGCGGGATTTACTCCGCGACGCCGACTTCCGAGCCCGCGTCGCCCGTTCGATACCGCTCGTTCGGTTGCCCGCGTTGCCGAACGCGACTCTCCGCGACGAAAGCGGACGTCGGTAAGATCGTCGTTTGCCCGGATTGCGACGAAGAGATCGTCGTTCCCGATTATCTTGATTTTGAAACGGAAACCGATTACGAGCGCTTTAATAATCCGCAAAAACGGCGGCAAGACGAACTCCTTTCTCCGGCGCGCAACCCGAACCGCGTCGGAATCGACGTCGCCGGGGCCGATATTTACGGCGTTAAAGGAAACGACGACGCGACCGCTAAAAACGTTAAAGTTGGCTCGATTTCCGGCGCCGCGTCGAATCTTTCGGGCGGCGGGCGTTCGAACGCGTCGGGCGGCGAAAACGTCGGCGATCAAAGCGGAAAAGTCGGCAAAAGCGATAAAAACGAGGCGGAAAAAACGGCGGAACCCGATTATTTTCCGGTGCGTTGCCGCGTTTGCGAAACGTTGACGCAAGCGCCCGCCGAACTTCTCGGCAAAACGGTTCGTTGTCCCGATTGCGGAACCGAAACCGTCGTAACGGCGGCGCTGAAAGAACAGCTCGCGACGACCGACGTCCGCTTCCAACCGCGCGACCGGGGCGTTTACGAACTCGGCGAAATCCCCGACGCTCCCGACCGCGTTTATCAACGTTTCGACGGAAAAACGGTTTTCGTTCCGAATTCGGCGAAAACGATCGCTCCGACGCCGCCGAAAAAGCCCGACGCGTCGGCGCAATATCCGGATAAACGGAAAAAACGGCAAGGTTCCGCCGGCGAGGAAAGCGGTTCGACCGGTTCGGTCGACGGCGCGAAGCCGAAAAAGCGTTCGAAACGGGAAGAGCGGGAACGGCGCCGACGTTTGGAAGAGATGAAAGCGGAGTTCGGCTCCGCCGCGGTCGACGAGGCGTTGCGAAAGACGCGAAACGACCCGACGACCGAGACGGAACCAACGGGCGAACGGCAAAACGTCGGCGCTTTGGGCGAAAACCCCGAACTTGAACGGACGTTGGCGATTTTATCGGTTTTAACGTCGCCGATTCGAACGCTGAAACGCGTTGTTCGCCGCTTGGCGACGCCGCCGGAGATCGAAGACCCGACCGCTTTTTTGCCGCCGCTCGTTTTGCGGTATCGAAACGGTCAAGCGATTTGGACGCGACCCGCGCCGCCGCGCCGCCTTCCGCTCTTCAACCGAACGTTCCAAGCGCTTGCGACGAACGAACTTTGGGCGCGAGCGGGAACGGTCGTTCTAATCGGTTTGGCGTTAACGATTTACGTTCTTTATTCGTTGGCGCCGACGATCGCGGCGCAGGGGAGCGGCGGCCCGATCGAGAAGTTCGAATTTTGCGTTTTAACGGTTATAGCGTTTCCGACGGCGCTCTTTTGGACGTATTGGACGGCGAGTTTTTTTGAAGCGGTCTTCGGCGCCGGGGCGTCCGGGGCGCGCCGCGTCCTCTCTTGGCGCGACGACGACCGACTCGACGGACTCCTTTACGCGCTTTGGTTCGTCGCGCTTGTCGGGGCGGCGTTTTCGCCGGGCGTCGCGGTCGCCGGAGGGCTCGGTTGGTTCGAGAACGCGTCGCCCGACGCGTCGACCGATTCGGCGGTCGCCGCGGAAAGTTCGTTTCTCGTTTGGCGGAGCGCGGCGACGCTCGCCGGGTCGTTTAGCGTTTGCTTCCCGATTTTTTACCTTTCAACCCTTTACGCCGGTTGGCCGTTCGCGCCGATTTGCGGGGCGGTTTTGGCGAGTTTTCTCCGACGAATCGTCGTTTGGACGCAATTTTGGGCGGTTTCGGCGGCGCTCGTTTTCGCTCCGCTCGCGTTGGGGATCCGTTATTTTAAAACGACGACGTTTTGGTGGGCGGCGCCGTTTGCGCTCGTCGTTTTGACGCCGCTTTACGCGCTTTTACTCGGGCGGCTCGCTTGGATTCTCGACGAAGACGAACGGAGTCTCGATTACGACGATTAAAACGGGCGCGGCGGCGACGGTTGCGGTATTGGCGCCGGTCGCGGCGATTGGAGAAAAAAGAAAAACCGGCGCGACGGGGGCGTTTTGCCGGTTTGGTGAAATTGAGGCGAGTTTAACGACGCGGACGGCGGCGACGGCGTTAATTTGGGGAAACGGCGGCGTTTTTAACGCGAGCCCGGTAAAGAAGAAGCGTTTGCATCGCGACGGCGAGCGATTCTTCGTCGAGCGGCGCCAACTTGTCGAGGTCGTCGACCGAGTTAAAAAGTTGGTCGACGAGCCCGCAAAGTTCGAAAACGGCGCGGCGCGCTTTCTCCGAACGAAGTTCCTTCGGCGACGCGGTCAACGTCAACCAACGGAGGAGAGCGCCGTTGACGTAAAGACGCATATGCGGCGTTTCGAGTTTGACTTTTTCGTCGAAAAAGAGGGTTTCGGCGAGCGTCGCGTCGTTAAAAAACGCCCAAACTCTCCCTTTTAACGCGATTAGATTCGCTTCGGCGCGCTTCAATTCCGGCGAATCGCGAAGCGCGCCTTGTTTCAGACGAGCGAGAAGGAAGGTCAGCGCAAGGAGTTTGTCGGTCGCTTCGCTCGACCCCCAGTCGACCGGACGGCGCGTCTCTTGGTCGAGAATCTTCGCGAGCGACCAAGTTTCGCCGAAAGCGTTCGTCCAAGTTTCGTCCGGATTTTGCGAGTAATGCGCGAGCCCGACGGCGACCGTCGAGAGGTTCGCGCCCTTCGAACAAGCGAGTTTTTCCGCGTCGACGAGGTCTTGAACGCGAAATTTTTCGTCGTTTATTCGAATTTCGTAATTTCGATCGATTTTCGCAAACGCCAAAGTCGCAAGAAGTTCGCCGCGCTTCGATTGGAAGCCGAACCCGACGCGAACGCTAGGCCGACCGTCGACGACGCGCAAAATTCGGCGTCCGGCGCAAGGAACGTTCCAACAAAGGGCTCCGAGCGCGTAAATCGGCTCTAAATCGGGCGTCGCGGACGTTGTATTTTGCGCGGATTGCGCATTTTCCGGCGAAAGCGCGCGGTTCGGGGCAAAAAAGGTCGCGTCGGCGCCGCCGATCAGCGAATAACGAAGCAAACGGCCCGGCGTCGAGCCTTCGATCGAAAGGGGCGGTTTCGAAAAACGACGCGCCAACGCTTCGACGCGCTTTTCAAAGTCGGCGTCGGTTCGCGGAACGTTCAACGCCGGCAACGGACGCGGCGCGTTCGGTTGCTTTTGTTCCAGCAACGGAATTGAGTTAATGTCGCCGTTAAACGGAACTTCGCCGATAATTTGCCCGCCGAGCGGCGTTCCGACGGGAATTGCGCCGAAAAAATCAGGAGAAACGGTAAAACCGCAGCCGCCGGGGAAGGAATCGCCGACGACAAACGGAGCGCCGAACGACGTCGCGCCGGGAACGAACCCGCCGTCGAATTGCGCCGACGAGTAAACGACCTGCGCCGCCGCGTTCGCATTCCAAACGAGAAACGCCGCCGCGCCGACCGTCGCCGAAATCGCCGTTCGAAAAAATGTCGCTCCCCGTTCGCCCGCCAAGTTTGCCTCCGTTTGCCGTTAGAACCGTCAAAATCGCGTTAAAACGCCGCGTTCGTTCCCAAAAAAGAACCGTCTATTTGTTAGAACGTCCAAAACTCTCTTCGACTTTAGCGCCGCCGCGCGAAAATATTGCGTTTTTTCCGGTTTTAACGGGCAAGCGTCAAAGATGAGAGCGCAAGAAACGAGACGGAGAAGAACTCGGCAAACGGGGCGAGTCGCAACGGTTGCGAAAAGAATAACGCCGCGTCGCAACAAAAGGCGCGACGCGGCGACAAAAAACGATTCTCGGCTTTAACGAACGACGGAACGTCTGAACGTTTCAAAAGCCGTTGACAAGCGAAAACGACGTTAAAGTCGCTTTAATTTTGCCAACTTTCCAACTCGACGACGCAACCTTCGCGCAACGAACGACGAACGTCGATAAAACGTTGGTTCGTCGACCCCGCAAATTTTAACGTCCAACTCCGCAACGCTTGCACAAACGGGCCGTCGACGACGACGTCGAGTTCGGCGAGAAGCGCGTTCCAAGCGGGATCGTTCGCCGCGATCAGCTCTTCCCAAAGGTAACCGGTGTACGCGGCTAGATTAAGGTTGCGTTTTTTGATTTCTCGCGCTAATTCCGCTAGCGCCGCCGCCTGCAAAAACGGCTCGCCGCCGCTGAACGTAACGCCGTCGAGAAGCGGATTCGCGTCGATTTCGGCTAAAATCGCCTCGACGGTCGTCTCTTCGCCCCCTTCGAGCGGTTGAGTTTGCGGATTATGACAGCCGGGACAGGCGCGCGGGCAACCCTGCGTAAAAAGCGCGTACCGAATACCGGGCCCGTCGACGATCGAATCGCCGACGCGACCCGCGATACGAAGTTTCATTCGGCGCTCCCGTTCGACTCGGCGTTTTGCGCGACCGGGCAGGCGGTCGAGTGCGAGACGCGATCCCGAACTTCGGAACGTTTCGCGTCGTTGAAACGGTCGAGCGTCCCGACGAGGTAGCCGGTGATGCGACGAACGCGTTCGAACGGAGCGTCCGGCGTTTCTTTGCGACCGCATTTCGGGCAAACGTCGCCGTTGATGACGCCGTTAAAACCGCAAACCGGGTCGGAGTCGATCGGATGGTTGATCGCGCCGTAACCGACGCCCGCTTTGCGCATCGCGTGAACGATTTTTTCGAACGCGTCCAAATTTTGCGTCGCGTCGCCGTCCAGCTCGACGTAGGTGATGTGCCCGGCGTTCGTCAGCGCGTGATACGGCGCTTCAAGTTGGATTTTTTGCCAACACGGAACGTGGAAGTGAACCGGAACGTGGAAACTGTTCGTGTAATATTCGCGGTCGGTAACGCCTTCGATCGAACCAAACTTTTTGCGGTCGAGCTTGACGAAACGACCGGAAAGCCCTTCGGCCGGCGTCGCGAGGAGCGAGAAGTTCAGCTGTTTCGCTTGCGCGACGTCGTCGAGGTACTTGCGCATAAAGGCGACGATTTCAAGCCCGAGCTTTTGCGCTTCGGCGCTTTCGCCGTGGTGAACGCCGATCAACGCTTTTAGCGTCTCCGCCAACCCGATAAACCCAACGGATAGCGTCCCGTGTTTCAGGATTTCGCCGACTTCGTCTTCCGGGCCGAGGTTTTCGGAGTCAAGCCAAACGCCTTGCCCCATCAGGAACGGGAAGTTTTTCACCTTCTTTTGGCATTGAATGCGGAAACGCTCGAGGAGTTGGTCGACCGCCAAATCGAGCTTCGCGGTCAAGTCGGCGTAAAACGCCTTCATATCGCCCTTCGAGTTCAACGCGATGCGCGGCAGGTTGATCGACGTGAAGCTCAAGTTGCCCCGCGAGTAGGTGATTTCGCGTTCCGGGTCGCAAATGTTCCCGACGACGCGCGTGCGGCACCCCATATAGGCGATTTCCGTCTCCGGTCGACCCGGTTGGTAGTATTGCAGGTTGAACGGCGCGTCTTGGAACGCGAAGTTCGGGAAGAGGCGCTTCGCGCTGACGCGGCAAGCCAACTTGAACAAATCGTAGTTCGGATCGCCCGCTTCGGCGTTGATTCCTTCCTTGACGCGGAAAATGTGAATCGGGAAGATCGGCGTTTCGCCGGCGCCGAGCCCCGCTTCTTGGGCGAGAAGGACGTTTTTAACGATCATACGGCCTTCCGGCGAAACGTCCATCCCGTAGTTGATCGACGAGAAGGGCGTTTGCGCTCCGGCGCGGCTGTGCATCGTGTTCAAGTTGTGAACGAGCGCTTCCATCGCTTGGAAGGTCGCGCGGTCGGTTTCGCGGAGCGCCAAGTCGGCGGCTTGTTTTTGCAGGTCGGCGAGACGTTCGGCGGTCAGGGCCGTCGTCGCGTCGGCGTTCCAAGGGGCGAGGAAACGTTCGGCGACCGCGGCGGCTTCGGCGGCGAAGAACGCGTCGCGCTCTTCGAGCTTCAACTCGACGCCGGAAGCGAAAATTTCGCGGTGCAGGGCCTTCAGGTCGTCGGCGATCGGCGCGCTCGACCCGGTCGAAAACGCGACGCCCTTGGCGAGGTTGTCGCGGTAAAGACGACGGAACGTTTTGATAACGCCGGGCGCGAGGCCGTAGTCGAAGTTGACGATCGATTGGCCGCCGTGTTGGTCGTTTTGGTTCGACTGAATCGCGATGCAGGCGAGCGCGGCGTAGGACTGCACGTCGTTCGGCTCGCGCAGGACGCCGTGGCCGGTGCCGAAACCGTTCTTGAAGAGGCGAATCAAGTCGATTTGGCAACACGTCGTCGTCATCGTGTAGAAGTCGAGGTCGTGAATGTGAATGTCGCCTTCGACGTGGGCGCGCGAGTGTTCCGGCTTCAGGACGAACTTGTGGAAGAACTCCTTGGCTCCCTCGGAACCGTACTTAAGCATCTGTCCCATCGCGGTGTCGCCGTTGACGTTGGCGTTTTCGCGCTTGACGTCGCTCGTTTTCGCGTCTTTGAAGGTGATGTCTTCGAAGGTGCGCATCAGGCGGGAACCGAGTTCGCGAACGCGGGTGCGCTCGGCGCGGTACGCCATATAGTTGCGAGCGGTGCGGACGTGCCCGTTTTCGATCAGAACCGATTCGACGCAGTCTTGAACGTCTTCGACTTCGGGTGCGACGTAACCGGCGTCGACGACGCGCGCCGCGACTTTAGCGGTCAAGGCCTCGACGTATTCGTTCGGTTGCGGCTGCCCGGTCGCGACGAACGCCTTTTGGATGGCGGCGCCGATCTTTTCCGGGGCGAAGCGCGCGCGGCGGCCGTCGCGTTTGACGATATATTCGATCGTCGCGATCGCCGTTTCGGGAGGATTTTTCAGTTTAATCATCGTTTGCGCAGTAGTCTCGGAAATAACAGACATTATTATTTAATAACAAGCGTTTTTCAGGTTAATGCGTCAAATTTCTCGCTCTGTCGCGTGAAAAGTCGGAGGC